>CAKKQG010000359.1 GCA_919901875.1 Anaerolineales bacterium | reverse complement strand
GTGGTGCATTGCCGCCATCGCAACACGCTCGGCGGCGAAGGTCCCGAATACTCCACGATTGGTTTGCTTGGCGCGAATATCGGCGTTGCCCCAACCGATCAAGTGATCATGCTGAATAACTTGGTCAACGATCTCGGACTCGATGCGTCATCTACGGGAACGATCATCGCCTGGGCGATGGAGTTGTATCAACGGGGAATAATCGGAGACGGCATCACCGAAGGCAAGTTGGAGTGGGGGGATTACGAGCGAGTGGTTGATCTTATCAATGATATTGCGAATCGGCGCGGGTTCGGGAATGTGCTGGCAGAGAGTTCGCAAGCGAAAAAAATCTTCCCACCCGAAGCTGCCGATTATTTGATCGCCGTGAAAGACTTGCCGCAATCCGATCCACACGACGTGCGCTACATCAAATCGTTCGCGCTCGGCATCGCCGTCGCCTCACGCGGCGCGGATCATTTGCGTAACCGCCCGACGCTTGACATTTTGAAATTGCCCGATGATTTGCGGATGAAAATTTTCGGCGTGCCGACGAGTTCCGATCCTACTTCTTACGAAGGCAAAGCCGGCATGGTGGCGTGGCACGATGATATTTACGCTGTCGCCGATTCGCTTGGCATTTGCAAATTCATCACGCACGGATTCAACTCGCCCAAGCTGCTTGGCTACGATCATTTTGTCGAATTGATTCAATCGGTGGCAGGCTTGAATTTCAGCGAAGGCGAATTGCGCGGAGTCGGCAAGCGCGTGATTGATATTGAACGACAGATCAATTTAGAGATCGGGCGTACCCGCGCCGACGACACCCTTCCGAAAAGATATTTTGACGATCCGATGCCGTCGCGCGCGACGAAGGGGCATCACATTGATCGAGAGAAATTTCAAAAAATGTTGGACGAGTATTACGAAGCGCGCGGTTGGAACAACGAAGGACATTTATCACAGGAGAGGTTGGCGGAGTTGGATGCGTTTGTCGCAGAATGAATTCTGCGACTGCTACCTCAAACGCGCTGAAGCGCGTTGGCGCTCAGTCTGCTTCAGCAGACTTGATGTAGCAGATGTCGAATTCATTCGACATCGTATATGATCAGGCAAACGCGAAAAAGGAATCCAACTCACCCATGACCTCACCACAAACAAAATCTCTCACCGTCAACGGCATCAAACTCGCCTACACCGAATGGGAGGGAGAGAAGGGTCCGCTCTTTTGTTTATCAAGTATCAGCGGGCACAAAGGTTCTTTTACAAACATCGCTCAACAACTTGCGCCGGAGTATCGTGTTCTCTCAATTGATCTGCGCGGGCGCGGCGACAGCGACAAGCCGCACGAAGGCTACGGCTTTTCGTATCACGCCCGCGACATTCTCGCCTTCGCCGATGCGTTGGGTTACGAAAAATTTTCGTTCATCGGTCATTCGTTTGGCGGCACGGTCAGCGTTTACATTGCCTCGATTCGTCCGAGCCGCGTAAGAGCAACAGTTTTGATTGATGGGGGTTGCGATCCGAAGGAAGAAGTGTTAGAGGCAATGCGCCCGATGTTGCGCCGTCTCGCTGACGTCTACCCTTCGATGGACGAATACCTTAACTCGATCCGCTCCCTTCCTTACTTCCGCGATCAGTGGAGCGCGACTCTCGAAAATTATTTGCGCGACGATGTAGATGTGTTTGCCGATGGCACTGTGCGCTCGAAAGCCAGCGCCGAAGCGATTGAGCGAGATCTCGATGTGCATTTTTACTACAGCATGTGCGTTCACTTCCCGACGATGCAGTGTCCAACTCTGTTCATCCGCCCGAAGCAAGGGTTGTTAGGAGACAAGGCGCATGTGCTGGATGAAAAAGAGGCTTCGGCGTTTGTGGCGTGGATACCGGATTGTGAACGAGTCGATCTGCCGGACGTGAATCATTACACGATGGTGCTGACCGACGACCCGCCCGTCACCGCGCCAATTAAAAAGTTTTTGCGCGATGTGGAACTTTACAAGCAACCACGGTGATACGTGAATCGTGATGCGTGAACCGTGATGCGTGATACGTGATACGTGAATTACCATTTACTAATTACTATTTACTGATTACTGATAACTGATCACTGGAGATTTTCTATGGGAATGACCCTCGCCGAAAAAATTCTTGCCGACCACTGCGGACAAACCGAAGTCCACGCCGGTCAATTTATCAACGCCCGCGTTGACATCGTCATGGCGTCCGAGCTTTCGGGCATTGTGGCGATTGAAGAATTTGAAAAGATCAAAAACGCGCGCGTCTGGGATCCGAAGAAGGTTGTGTTCGTGATGGATCACTTCACGCCCGCTAAAGACATCAAGAGCGCCGAGATCGTTAAACGTTGTCGGGAGTTCGCCAGAGTGCACGGCATCACCTTTTTTGAGGTGGGTCGTGCCGGCATCCAACACATCTTACTTCCCGAAAAAGGCATGGTCTCACCCGGCGACATTATTGCGGGCGCTGACTCGCATACTTGCACGCACGGCTTCCTCAGCGCATTCGGCACGGGCATTGGCTCCACCGATGCGGCGGCGGCGATGGCGCTCGGCGAGATTTGGTTGAAGGTTCCAGAGAGCATGAAGTTCATCTATCACGGCAAACCGCCCAAGTGGGTCGGCGGCAAAGATTTAATTTTGGAAACGGTTCGCAAGATCGGCGTGGACGGTGCGCGCTATCAAGCGATGGAGTTTGTGGGCGATGCGCTCGATCATCTCGGTCTATCAGATCGATTCTCGATGGCGAACATGGCAATTGAAGCCGGCGCGAAAACTGGGCTCTTTGAAGCCGATGAAAAGACTCGCGCCTTCTGCAAGAAAGCCGGCGCGCGCGAAGGCAAATATCATCGCAGTGATCCTGACGCGGTGTTTTCCGAAGTTCACGAATTTGATGTAGAAAAATTCGAGCCGTTTGTGGCGATGCCCTTCTTGCCCGAAAACGTTAAACCCGTTTCGGAAATTTCCGGACTCGAGATTGATCAAGTGGTGATCGGGATGTGTACCAACGGCAACATCGAAGACCTGCGCGCGGCAGCAGAAATTTTCAAGGGGCACAAGACGCACCCGCGCGTGCGGACGGTGATTATCCCCGGCTCGCAAAAAGTCTACCTCGACGCCTTGCACGAAGGGTTGATTGATATTTTTATTGAAGCGGATTGTTCCGTTAGCACTCCTACCTGCGGGCCTTGTCTTGGTGGACACATGGGCGTGTTAGCGTCTGGCGAGCGCTGCGTCTCAACCAGCAATCGCAACTTCAAAGGTCGCATGGGTCATGCCACGAGTGAATTGTATTTGACGAATCCTTACGTGGCGGCGGCGAGCGCGATTATGGGACATTTGGCGTCACCGAGTGAAGTGATAAAACAATAGAGATTAGAGATTGGAGATTGAATCTCTAATCTCCAATCTCTAATCTCAAGAATGACCGATTCAAATACTGTCGCCGCCGTCGCCCGTTTCATGTCTTCGCGCGACGAATTTGCCAAACACTTGGGCATTGAACTTTTAGAACTCAAAGCTGGATATTGTCGTGTGGCGCTGAACTTACAACCGTATATGCTCAATGGCTTGGGCATCCCGCATGGCTCGGTCATTTTCTCGCTCGCCGATTTTGCATTCGCCGCAGCCTGCAACTCGCATGGCAAAATGGCGGTGGCATTGAGTATGGACATTCACTTTTTGAGTTCGCCCGCGCCTACCGCGCGATTGGAATGTGAAGCGGTGGAAGTGAAGTTGGGACGCAGCACCGGTTTGTATCGCATGACCGTTACGGATCTCGAATCAAAACTTGTCGCCGAGTTACACGGCATGGCATTTCGGAAAAACGAAAGTTTTTTGGAGAAATAATTTATGTCCTTCGAATCATTTCACAGCATCACCCTCGGCGAACTGCTCACCGCGCAGGCGCAGCGTTACGCCGATAAAAATTTTTTGGTGTTGGGCGATCAACGCTGGACGTATGCCAATGCCGAAAAGCAAGCGGCGGCACTCGCCAGCGGATTGCGCGCCTTGGGTCTCAATCAAGGTGATCGCTTGGCGATCATCCTGCCCAACATTCCGCAGTTCGTCATCACCGTGTTCGCCGCCGCCAAAGCCGGACTCATTGTGAATCCGATCAACGTGCGCCGCCACAAATCGGAAGTTGCGGCGCGACTCGATAAGACGCGCCCCTCTGCCATTGTGACGAATGCCGAACATTTAGAAATGATCAACGAACTGCGCGGCGATTTTCCTGAATTGAAACAAGTGATCTCGGTGGATGGCGGCGCAAACGCGAAAGCGTTTAACGATCTTCTGGCTTCCACTGCTGCGCTGCCGCCAACGGCTATCAAACCCGATGATGTCGCCGCCGTCCTCTACACACTGGGCAACTCCGGCGAGCCGCGTGGCGCGATGCTGACGCATAAAAGTTTGATCGGCAATGGGGCGGGCATTGCTTCGACTCTCAACGCCACCCCCGAAGATATTTTTCTCGGCGCGGTGCCGTTCTCTAATGCTTTTGGTCTCACGCCGACGATCCTCGCTTGCACGGTTGCGGGCGCATCACTCGCGCCTCTGCCAACGTATCACGCCGCCGAAGCATTAGCTTTGATCGAAAAACAAAAAGTCACTGTGCATCACGGCGTGCCAACAATGTTCGCGCTTGAACTTAATCATCCTAACTTTAAATCCGAAGCGTGCGCCACGTTGCGCGTGGGTATCATGTCAGGTGCGGCGTGTCCAACAGAATTAGTGACTCGTGTGCGCCAGTTGATGCACTGCAATTTGATTCTGGCTTATGGTCTCACCGAAGCCGCGCCGTCGGTGACGATGACTCATTTACAAGATGGGCCCATCACGGCAAGTCAAACAGTGGGGCGCGCAATGGAAGGCGTGTCACTGAAAGTGATTGACGAAAACGGAGATACGTTGCCTGAAGGCAAAGAAGGTGAGTTGTGTGTCAAAGGCTACAACGTGATGACCGGTTATTGGAACGATTCACAGGCGACGGCGCAAGTGTTGGATAAAGATGGTTGGCTGCGCACCGGTGATCTGGCGACGATTGATGCCGATGGTCCGGTCAAAATTGTTGGGCGCAAAGGTGATGTGATCAATCGCGGCGGTTACAAAATTTATCCCGGCACGGTTGAAATGGTTTTGCGTTCGTATCCCGGAGTCAAAGAAGCCGCCGTCGTGGGCGTGCCAGATGCGATCTATGGCGAACTGCCGTGCGCCTGTGTGGTGCGCTCTGCGGGCGCGAACTTTAGCGGTGAACAGTTGATGTTGTTCGCAACCGAACGGCTCACCGATTACGCCGTGCCAGATCGTGTGGTGTTCTTTGAACGTTTGCCGCGTAGTGGCAGCGGAGCAATTCGCAGGAGTGCGCTGCGTGAGCGCGTGCGGATTCGTGGTCACGCTTGGAAGTTCGGTAAGAACATTGATACCGATGCCATCATTCCGGCGCGGCATTGCAATACTTCTGACGCGCGCGAATTGGCGACGCACTGCATGGAAGACGCCGACCCGAACTTTATCAAGAAGATGAAACGCGGTGATGTGATTGTCGCCGAGACAAATTTTGGCTGCGGATCATCGCGCGAAGTTGCGCCGATCAGCATCAAGACGGCCGGCGTGTCGGCGGTCATCGCTAAATCATTCGCCCGAATCTTTTTCCGCAATTCGATCAACATTGGGTTGCCCATCCTCGAATGTCCCCAAGCGGTTGACGGCATCACCGAAGGTGACGAGATCGAAGTGGAACCGGCAACCGGAACGATCCGCAATCTCACGCGCGGCGAAACGTATCGCGCCGAACCTTTCCCCGATTTCTTGCAACGCATTATTGATCGCGGCGGGTTGCTTGCATATGTGGAAGAACGATTGGCAGAAAGGAATTAGCAATGATTGATTTTACGCTCACCGATGAACAACGCGAGTTCCGTGACATGGCGCATAAGTTCGCCGAAAAAACGATCCGTCCTTGCGCGGCTGAAGCGGATGAAAAAGAGGAAGTGCCGTGGGAGGTGATCGAGAAAGCGCATCAAGCCGGACTGCTCACCTATTCGTTCCCCGAACGATACGGCGGCGGCGGCGTGGAAAGTGTTTTGACGAAAGCGATTGTTGACGAAGAATTTTTTTGGGGCTGCGCCGGTATTGCTACGATCATGGGCGGGGTGGCGTTGGCGGCAACCCCGATTCTGATCGCCGGCACGGAAGAACAAAAGATGAAGTATATGTCGCGCCTGTGCGATCCGGGCAAAGTCACACTCGGCGCATATGCTCTCACCGAGCCGAGCGCGGGTTCTGATCCGGCAGGCATGATCACCAACGCCCGCAAAGAAAAAAATAAATACATCCTCAACGGTTACAAGACGTTTATCACCAACGCCGGTATCGCCGATGTGTATGTGGTCTTCGCCACCGTGGATGCGTCGCGCGGCATGGAAGGCATCACGGCGTTCATCGTCGAAAAAGATTGGCGCGGGGTGCAGCCCGGCAAGAAAGAAAAGAAGATGGGCATTCGCGCTTCGCACACGGCAAGCATTTCTTTTGACGACGTGGAAGTGCCAATTGAAAACAGATTGGGCGCGGAGGGCGAGGGCTTTAAGATGGCGATGAAGACGTTTGATATTACACGGACGCACATCGCCGCCGGGGCTGTCGGCATCGCCCGCGCCGCTTATGAATATGCTTTGAACTATGCTCACGAGCGGAAGCAATTCGGCAAACCGATCTTCTCGTTTCAATCTATCGCTTTTATGCTGGCAGAGATGGCGATGGAAATAGACGCGGCGCGTTTACTCGCCTGGCGCGCAGGCTCACTTTACGATCAAGGTAAACCGTGCGCGCAAGAGGCGAGCATGGCGAAAGCCTTTGCCGCCGATGTGGCGATGAAGACCACAACCGATGCCGTGCAGATTCTCGGCGGCTACGGTTACATGCGCGAGTATCCGGTGGAGAAGTGGATGCGCGACGCGAAGATCATGCAGATCTATGAAGGCACGGCGCAGATACAACGGTTGGTAATTTCAAGAAGATTGAAAGCTTAACGTATTTCGTATTGCGTATTCCGTTACGCAATACGAAATACGCAATACGCGTGAAACGAATTTAGACAGAGATATTGATGAAAACTTACAACATCGGCGTAATTGCGGGCGACGGCATTGGACCGGAAGTGATCAACGAAGGTCTCAAAGTTTTGCGGACGATCAAGGATGGCTTTGACGTGAACTTGGTCGAGTACCCGTACAGCGGCGCGTATTACTTGAAGACAAAAGAGCTTGTTCCAGATCGAGTCATTGACGAATGGCGCACACTCGACGCGGTTTATCTTGGCGCAATTGGTCATCCCGATGTTGAACCCGGTTTGGTTGAACGCTCGGTCATCATGGGTTTACGCCTGGGGCTCGATCTGTATGTTAACCTGCGTCCGGTTAAACTTTTTGCCGAACATCTCTGTCCGCTCAAAGGCAAAACGCCGAAGGATGTTGACTTCGTCGTGATTCGTGAAAACACCGAAGATGCTTACGTTGGGCTGGGCGGCTTCTTCAAAAAAGGAACGCCCGATGAAATTGCTGTTGCCGAGATGGTGTTCACCCGTAAAGGCACGGAGCGAGTCGTCCGCTATGCGTTTGAGTTGGCGCGGAGTCGCTCGCGCAAAAAGCTGACGATGGTGGATAAGGCAAACGCCATTCGTCCGCAAAACCTGTGGACGCGCGTCTTCGCCGAAGTGGGCAAAGAATATCCCGACGTTGAACAGAATCATCTTTACGTAGATGCCTGCTGCATGTTGATGGTGAAAAATCCAGAAGCGTTTGATGTGATAGTGACGGCGAATCTTTTCGGTGACATCATCACCGATTTGGGCGCGATGCTTCAAGGCGGCATGGGCTTCGCCGCCTCGGGCAACATTCATCCGGGCAAGACCAGCATGTTCGAGCCAATACATGGCTCCGCGCCAGACATCGCCGGGCAAGGTATCGCCAACCCGCTTGGGGCAGTCCTCTCCTTGAGTATGATGCTCGATTATCTTGGCGAGAAGAAAACGGCGGCACGGATCGAAAATGCGGTTGCCTCATTGATGATCTCGAATCGGCTCCCGTCCTTGAATGGCAAAAGTGGGATGACGACAACACAGATCGGGGATGCGGTCAGCCGCCAAATAGCTTTGGGTGATCAATCACCCATCATTCCGCTGCGCGACGAAACAAACACCGCGCACATCGCCCAACTGCAGTCAGCTATCGCCGCGCAAGAATCATTGCGCCTAACGCTTGGCGATAAAGTGATCGAGGCAGTGATCGCCGCGCTGAATGAAAAAATTTTAGCGCTCCGTGTTCAACAGCAACCCATTTAACGGGGCGCACTGGAGACAAAAAATGAAAACCTACAACATTGGTGTCATCGGGGGCGACGGAATTGGACCGGAGGTGGTTTGCGAAGGACTCAAAGTTCTGCGCGCCGTCAAGAACAGATTCGATTACAACTTTGTCGAATACCCTTATGGCAGTGAGCATTATATAAAGACGAAAGAACTTGTCCCGGATCGTGTGATCGAAGAGTGGCGCTGACTGGACGCCGTTTTTCTTGGAGCCAT
>CAKKQG010000358.1 GCA_919901875.1 Anaerolineales bacterium | reverse complement strand
TCCGCGCGGTGGCGCAGCTCGTCGCTTACGAAGTGCCGATGATCATCACGCTTCTTATTCCGGTGATGCTCTCCGGTTCGATGAGTCTGCAATCCATCGTAAAGGCGCAAGGGCAGATGTGGTTTATTGTTCTCGCTCCGTTTGCCGGCGTGTTGTTTTTCATTACGTCCATCGCCGAGATTGGTCGCGCGCCGTTTGATCTGCTTGAAGCCGAAAGTGAGATCGCCACCGGCTACAACATCGAATACACCGGCATGAAGTTCGGCGTTTGGATGCTGCAAGAATTTTCGCACGCCTTCGCCGTCGGTCCGCTCTTCGCCACATTCTTCCTCGGCGGCTGGCACGGACCCTACGCCACTGAAATCCCGGTGCTGGGCATTGTCTACTTCATGCTCAAATCATTCTTCGGTTATTTCATGATCATCTGGGTGCGCTCGACTCTGCCGCGCATTCGCATTGATCATCTGATGTCGCTCAACTGGAAATTTTTTGTTCCGGTCTCGTTGTTGGCGTTGATCGTCACGGCGTTAGTAGATAAAGCGATGAGCGAGTTCGCGCCCGGCACGGGCGTGGCGGGTCGCGCCATTGTTTTGTTCACCGCAAATGTGTTATTGGTGATCTCGGTGATCATCGGGATTCGAAATGCGGCGCACACAGCGCGGGTTAAGGAAGAAGGCGACGAACACGCTGATCAAGGTGACGCCGCCGACTCTCACGACGACCATTCTGCCCATCCCGCTCCGGCGCATTAGTTAGGCTGGACTGCACATTGAGATGCTAACGTCATTGCGAGTGTTCTTCACGAAGCAATCTCGGTCACGCTTAGAGATTGCTTCTCGAAGACTCGCAATGACGATGATATGTTTTGCGTCAGGTCAGTTAGGAAATAATATATGAGCATTACGCTTCCACAAATTATTTTCATTATCGTCGCCATCGGCACGTTGTTCACCGGAACAATGGTTGTCGTGGCTCGCAACTTGGTTCACGCCGCGTTGTGGTTGATCTTGTCGTTCTTCGGAGTCGCGGTGATCTTCGCCATGCTCGAAGCCGGTTTTATCGCCGTGGTGCAAGTGACTCTCTACATCGGTGCGATCGCTATCTTGATCATCTTCGCCATGATGTTGACGCGCAAAGTGATGAACGACACCGAACCGCAAACGAACAGCCAATGGATTTTAAGTTTTCTGGTTGCCGCCGCCGCATTCATCGGCTTAGCCGGTTTGCTCAATGCAACGGCATGGCCTGTTTTACAAACTGTGTCGTTAGAGGGCAGTGTGGCGCAGTTGGGTCGCGCGCTAGTTGAACCGAATCAATATGTTCTCCCGTTTGAAGTGGCATCGGTGTTGTTGATCATCGCCTTGATCGGCGCAGTTGCCATCGCCAGCGAGAAAACTTAATTACCAATTACTATTTACTGACCACTGCTCACTGATCACTTTTTACTAGGACTTTGTATATGATCCCTCTCACTTGGTATCTCACTTTAGCCGCCGCGTTATTCTGCATCGGTTTGTATGGCGTGTTGGCGCGGCGCAACGCCGTTGCGATCTTGATGGGCGTGGAGTTGATGTTGAACGCCGTGATCATTAACTTGGTTGCCTTTTGGCGCTACAACCAACCGACCGTGATCGGCGGGCAAGTGTTTGCCGTTATCGTCTTCGCCGTCGCCGCCGCCGAAGCGGCTGTGGGTTTGGCATTGATCATCTCTATCTATCGCCGACGCAGCAGCGTGGTCGCCGAAGATATGAATCTAATGAAATGGTAGAGGAAATTTTTGATTGTGGATTTCTGATTGTGGATTGAAAGGAAATCAGAAATCAGCAATCAACAATCATCAATTAATTATGCAACTCGATCTTCTTCTCTGGTTAATTCCTGTTCCGCCTGTCGTGGCGTTTTTCGTCATCTGGCTGTTCACCAATCGTAGTCGTGGTTTGAGTCACGCCGTTGCCATCACATCTATTCTTACCTCGTGGGCGTTGAGCCTGATCGTGTTCTTCAATGTGATCGGTATTAAAGATTTCGGCAAGAAAGTGATCGGCTCAAGCGTGCCGTGGCTGCCCACCGGCGAATCGGTTTTCAGAATGGGCGTGTTAGCCGACCCGCTCACGGCGGTGATGTTGTTCTTTGTGCCGTTGTGCTGCACGATGATCTTCGTTTACAGCGTGGGCTACCACAACTATGGCAAGCCGCGCGACCCGCACGACAAAGTGGGCGAGCCGCCGCAC
>CAKKQG010000357.1 GCA_919901875.1 Anaerolineales bacterium | reverse complement strand
GGCGCGTTAGGTCGAGTCTCGACGCGCTTGGCTGAGATGCGTAGCGCGGCGATGGCTTCACTGCCCGACGCCGATGCCATTCGTGATCGCGCCCGACTCATTCGCGCTCACACTGTGAGCAGATTGGATCACTACTTGAGTCGGTTTGCCGATTCAGTTGAACGGGTGGGGGGCAAAGTGCATTGGGCGGCATCCGCCGAAGAAGCAGTTCAAATTGTGTTGGATGTTGCGCGGAGTCATCAAGCGAGGCTCGTCGTCAAATCAAAGTCAATGGTCACCGAAGAGATTCATCTTAATCACGCGCTCGAATCAATCGGCGTGCAAGTGATCGAATCTGATCTCGGCGAATACATCATCCAACTTGCCGGTGAGCCGCCATCACACATCATCGCGCCTGCTATTCATAAAACTAAAGAACAAATTGCTCAACTGCTGCACGAAAAATTAAATATGCCGATGACGGACGACCCGACCACGATGGCGACCTTCGCCCGCGAAAAATTGCGTCAAGCGTTTCTCACCGCCGACATCGGCATCAGTGGCGTTAACTTTGGCGTTGCCGAAACCGGCACGCTCGTCACCGTGACCAACGAAGGCAACGGGCGCATGACCACCAGCATGCCGCGTGTGCATATTGCCTTGATGGGCATGGAGCGGCTTGTGCCATCGCTCGACGATCTTTCGGTGATGCTGCAAGTGCTGGCGCGTTCAGCAACCGGACAAAAATTAAGTGTGTATACAAATCTCCTCACGGGCGCGCGGCGCGTGGGCGAACCCGATGGACCTGATGAACTTCACGTCATCATTGTTGACGCTGGGCGCGCCAAAATTTTAGCCAGCGAGTGCGCCGAAATTTTATATTGCATTCGTTGTAGCGCGTGCGTCAACGTGTGTCCGGTGTATCGTGAGATCGGCGGACATGCCTATCAAAGCGTGTATTCGGGTCCCATCGGCGCGGTGATAACTCCGTTGTTGTGGGGCGTTGACGAGTGGAGCAATTTACCGCACGCCAGTTCGTTGTGCGGCGCGTGCCGCGATGTGTGTCCGGTGCGTATTGATTTACCGCGCATGTTGTTGCAACTTCGGCATGAGAGCGAACACAAAAATCCATTTTGGATTAAAGCCGGGCTGCGTGTGTATCGGGAATTTGCGACGAAGCCGACTCTCTTCAAGTTCGCGGCTGGCTTCGCTCGCGGCGCGACTCGACTCTTAACTTCCACCGATTGGCTCCAGCGTCTGCCGCCACCGATCTCCGGTTGGACTCGTCACCGCGATTTTCCCGTCTTCGCCAAAAAAACTTTTAGCGAACAATTTAAAAGTCGAGTGAACAGTAAACAGTGATCAGTTCCGCGCTTCCATTGTTCATTCTTCATTGTTCATTGTTTCATTGATTACTTTATGACCTCTCGCGATCACTTCCTCTCCCGCATCCGCACCTCACTCAAATCTGCAAACCTGCCATCGTCGCAGTTCGATCTACCACGCCGCGAACTGTCTCACCTTTCAACTGACTCTGCCGCGCTCGCCGAATCTTTCACGCGCGAACTCACTGCGCTCGCCTGCGAAGTCTATCAACCTCAAAACGACGAAGAGGCGATTGAGATCGTTTTGAAGATCATCAACGACAGCAACGCGTATGACGTGTTGACATGGGATGAGAGCGAGTTGCCCTTACGCGGGCTTCTTGATGCGTTGACTCGTGTAGGCATTAAGAGATCAAACATCAACTTATCAAACGAAGTCACGAAACGAAAAACGCAAACACTCGAACTCGACGCGCCCCTGGTTGGAATTACAGGCGCGTTCGCTGGTCTCGCCGACACTGGTTCACTCACTTTACTCAGCGCACCCACACGATCCCGCGCCGCCTCACTCACGCCCCTCACGCACATCGCCTTATTGCGTATAAATAATCTCTATCCCGATATGGCATCCTTCCTCACCGCGCATCCAGACATTACCCAAGACTCCAGCAATCTCATCTTCATCACCGGACCTAGCCGCACCGCCGATATTGAATTTACTTTGGTGCGTGGCGTGCATGGACCGAAGTTTGTTCACGTTGTCCTATTGAAGTAACTCACCCAACATCCAACCTCCAACCTCCAACTTCTAACCTCTAACCTCTAACCTCCAACCTCTAACTTCCAATCCATGCCCTCTCCCGCCTCCGTCCTCCAACCACGCCCCATTCCCCAGACATTCGCCTCACTCCGTCATCGCAACTTCAAAATTTATTTGCTGGGTCAAACCGCCTCACTCGCCGGAACGTGGATGCAGATCGTCGCGCAAGGTTGGCTCGTCTATCAAATTAGCAAATCAGAATTTACGTTGGGGCTAGTCGCCTTCGCTTCGGCCATCCCGGCGTTGATCATTTCGCCGTGGGGCGGGGTGTTGGTGGATCGCATCCCCCGCCAACGTGTGCTGCTCCTCTCTCAGTTTGCGGCGATGGCTTTGGCGTTCATCCTTGCCGCGCTCACTTTAAGTGGAACAGTTCAGGTGTGGCACGTCATCTTGATCTCAATCGGCGTGGGCGTCTTCAACGCTTTCGATGCGCCCGCGCGTTTGGCGTTTGTGTTCGATCTGGTGGATCGAGAGGATCTCTCTAACGCCATCGCCCTCAATGCCATGTTGATGAACGGCGCGCGGGTGATCGGACCCGCCTTTGGCGGATTCATTTTGGCGACTCTCGGCGCGGGGTGGTGTTTCTTTTTTAACGGCTTGTCGTTTCTTTCGGTGATCGTCGCCTTGTTAGTGATGCGCGTGGACTATAGCAATATGACTCATAGAGAGTTGGAGCATCCATTTCGTCAATTACTCGACGGCATTCGTTATGTCTTTCGTCACGTAGAAATTTTTGCCCTGCTTCAACTCTCATTGCTCTTCAGCGTGTTCGGTCTCGCCTACACTGCGGTGTTGCCGGCCTTTGTAGATCGCGTTCTGCAGCAAGACGCTCTCGCCTTCGGCACGCTCAACGCGGCAACAGGGTTGGGTGCCGTGGCGGCAGCCCTGTGGACGGCGCGCTACGGCGTATCAAGCTCGCGCGGAAAAATTTTAGTGGCGGCGACACTTCTATTCCCGATCACGTTATTCTTCTTTGCGCTCAATTCAAATTTCTACGTTTCGTTACTGATCGCTTTTTTCTTGGGCTTAGGATTCGTCATCTACTTCATCATCAACCCGCTTTTGCAAGCGCGCGTGGAAGATAGTATGCGCGGGCGCGTGTTGAGTCTTTACACGCTTACCTATTGGGGGCTGGCGCCGTTCGGAAATTTATCGGTGGGCAACTTGGCGGAGACGTGGGGCTTGAGCGCGGCGATTGCCTGGAGCGCGATGGTGGCGTTTGCGTTGACGTTGATCGTCTGGCTGCTGGTGCCGAAGTTGAGAATGTGGAAATAGTGAAAGATCGAATGTTA
>CAKKQG010000356.1 GCA_919901875.1 Anaerolineales bacterium | reverse complement strand
GGAGCGTGGCATTGGGATGACATTACAGAATATATTGATGAAATAGAACGAAATGGGCGATGCGAATCTCGTTGGAGCTGCGGGCGCAACAAAAAAATCACAGCAGGTGATCGACTTTTCTTGATTTGTTTGGGCGAGAGTAAACAAAAAGGAATTTGTGCTTCGGGCTGGGCTACAAGCAGTGTTTTCGACGCTTGGCATTGGGACCCAGAAAAAAAGAAACTGGGAAACCGGGCAAATTATATTTGGCTTGATTTCGATGTTCTGTTAGACCCAGAGAAAGATCGCATATTTCCTCGAATGATGCTTAACCACGGTGTTCTCGCCAAAATGCACTGGGACTCACAAACATCGGGCATATCAATTCCAGATGAAGTTGCTAATGAACTCGAAAAGTTGTGGGCTGGTTTTTTAGGAAAGCCTTACGCAATTCCATTTGTAACGAGCGCGGAGGAAATTGACTCTGGTCAAAAGTTTTTTGAAGGTGCAACAAAACAAGTATCAATCAATGTCTACGAACGCGATCCTCAAGCACGGATTGTGTGTATTCAGCACTATGGAACTCAATGTTCCGTTTGTGGTTTTGACTTTGAAAAGGTTTACGGCGAACTTGGTGAAGGCTTCATCCACGTTCATCACCTTAAGTCCATTTCGGAAATCGGGAAAAAATACGAGGTCGATCCGATAAAAGATCTGCGCCCTGTGTGCCCAAATTGCCACGCGATGATTCACAAACGTAAGCCAGCATACACAATAGGAGAATTGAAAACGATCATTGGAAAATAAACGCAGATGAAATGGGACTCGCTCATTTCCAGAGTCTGCATCCGCGATGAGGTGGCGAAAGAGTTGGAGAGAGTTTGGGCTTCATTGTGATTAGTATTTGGTTTATACTATATTGCAATGGTCCAATTTGAACTTTCAGCCCAACAAAATTGTGACTCTCTTCTTTGATCGTCGTTTGGCTAAACAAAAATGAAAGTATCCATTGACAAAGAAGACGACGCCCTTTACTTCGAGTTAGATGATGTGGAAATCATCGAATCCGAAGAAGTCCATCCGGGGATCATTATGGATTTCGACGCTAACGGAAAAGTAGTCGGTATTGAAATTCTCGACATCAGCACTCGTGTCACGCCCGAAAAATTGCGCCTAATGCAATTCGAGACTGTGTAATGCTAAAGGAATGAGAAGACCAAAGACCTCGCGGGTTTCTAAAACCCGCGAGGTCTGCCGTTTTACGCCGCCACAGTAATCGGCGGCTTCACTATAGAAGTGATTGGCACAATTTCGTTAATCGAAGGCATATAACTTGAGACTTTCAAAATTTGATTCACCGGCGACTTCGTGATGATCTCAATCACCATCTCTTGCCAATCGGGTTCAAGTTCTTTCAAGCCGCTCAACGGAAAACTTCGCGGGCCCAATTTTGTCAGTTGCACTAACACCGAGAAATCCATCAGCGTTAATCCAATCGCACGCTTCTCGGCGCGATTGAAGCGCAACAAGATATTGTCGTTGAGTTCAACGGCGGTTGAGGCTTTCTCGCCCGGCGAGAAAGAAATATACAACACGTCCGCTTCTTTGCCGTAAGAATAGGTAGGTGTTTGACTCATTCTTTGCCGCCTTTCAAGTGAACGCGCTCGCCCCATTCATAATTCATCCTTCACGCGAAGCGTCCTGTGGATAATTCCGCCTTTCTTAATCACCATACTCACCGCATTATTTCCAATCCTATAAATCACATCCTCAAACGTCGGCACGTCCCACACCTGAATATCAGCAATCATGCCAACAGCGAGTGTGCCACGATCATTTAATCCTAGTGCCTTCGCGCCGTTCACCGTTGAAGCGATCAACGCCTCTTCAGGCGACATCTTGTAATTGCGGCAAGCAAACTGCATCACCACTTGCATCGATTCACACCAACACGCTGGACAAAAATCTGTGGCGAGGGCAACCGTCATTCCTTCTTCGATCATCGCCCGCGCCTCAAACGGTTTGGGATGCTTCACCGCAAAATCCAAAACGGGAGTCACCACGCCGATCACGTTTCCTTTCGCCAGAGTCCGCATCACCGTGCGATCTACGTAATTTAAATGGTCAGCCGATACCGCGCCCAACTCGGCGCACATCATCGCGCCGCCAATCACCGAATACTGATCGGTGTGAATTTTGGGCTTGAGTCCGGCTTTCATCCCCGCTTCAAGAATCATTTTTGATTCAGCCGCCGTGTAATACCCCTCATCGCAAAACACATCGCAGAACTCCGCCAACTTTCTTTCAGCCACTTGCGGGATCATTTCTTTGATGATCGATTCAATGTAACGCCCTCGACTCACATCTTTCGGAATATCGTGTGCGCCGAGAAAAGTGGAAACGATGTCAACGGGCTGACTCGCGCGCAGCTTTTGATTCACCTCAAGCAATTTAATCTCGTCGGATACGGTCAACCCGTAGCCACTCTTGCTCTCTACCGTCGTTGTGCCGTCGCACAACATTCGACGCAAACGATCTTCGGCACTCGCTGTAAGTTCATCTATACTCGCGGCGCGAGTCATGTTCACCGTTGCAAGAATTCCTGTTGGGATGTTCAACGCTGCGATCTGTTCACGCGACATCGTCATCTTCGCCGCGTATTCTTGCACGCGCGACCCCCCGAAGACGAGATGAGTATGGCTATCCACGAATCCGGGGGCGATGATTTTTCCGGCGCAATTAATGATCTCAGGTGATGCTGCCGCATACCGTGCAACGATCTCTGGCGTTGAGCCAACAGCGACAATTTTTTCGCCTTCGATGGCGATCCCGCCATTTTTTATTCGCCCGATGAGATCGTTAGACGTTGAAATGCAGGGGAGAAGTTCTTTAGCATTAACTAACAAGAGCATAAGTTGACTCGCCTCTCGATAAGTATTATGATGTACACAATCAATAAACCAGTTTGTCTGGTTTACGCGCCCCCAACAATAAGGTAGCCAAGTGTGGCTGTCTTCCTCGCAAGAGGATAGTTGGGGGTGTTTTATTTCTCTGGTCTTGGAACTTCCCACAAATCTATAACTTTGTCAGCAAACATTCGATAGTAATTTTTTTCTCCCCCGCTTATATATTGCCGCACTGCTCCCGCGATCATATCTGCAATTTGTAAGCCGTCTTCCTTCTTTGAATTTCCCCCCACAATTTTGCTAAAGGGCGTTCTGCGTTTAATAAGGCGCGACTCCGCCGAAAGTTTGATACGCAACGCACGGCAGAATGCTGGAGTTCCGGCATCAATGATCAAAATATCTTTTGCCAAATCCAATGGGTTTGCGCGCAAGGCTAATCTCGTAATGAACTCCACCACAAACTGTTGACCAGTAAAACCAGCATAGCGCGAAGGGATAAGAGATTTATCTATCACTACCGCCCGCACGCGAAATGGGACCGAGCGCAGAGAGGCAAAAAAAGATTCTTTGATAGCGGGGCGGGTGCCGTGATACTTGAACTCAAATGTGTTTGGGAAATGGAATTTTTGACGAACCGCAGATAATTCTGTGAGCGAAGCATTGTCCACTACTTGCACTAAGGCAATAGCAAAATACCGGGAAGAACTTTCCAGCCCTGCCATGCCTGGATCGCCCGACTCATCAAGATAATGATATTGCGTCATGCGAAAACCCGGGTTGATCTTCTCACACTATCCAACATCTCTTCCGATTGAATCATCTCACTCAACGATTCAATATCGCTCGTCGTCTCTTTATCATGCTCTAAAAACTTAACCCGCTTACGCAATACGGAATACGCAATAGATGTTCCCCTGCCTAACCGCGCCGCGCCGTTCTCGCGTAAGTCAATCGCTTGCGCCGCAGTGAGCAGCTCAATGGCGATGACATAGCGCACGTTGTCGAGAATCTCTAACGTGTGTCGCGCCGAGTTCGCGCCCATGCTGACGTGGTCTTCTTGGTTCGCGCTGGAGGGGATCGAATCAACGCTATCGGGATGCGAGAGAGTTTTGTTATCAGAGACTAACGCGGCGGCGGTGTATTGGGGAATCATCAAGCCGCTATCGAGACCGGAAGTTTTGACGAGCATGGACGGCAAGCCTTCACTTAATTCGGGCGTGGTGAGGCGAAAGGTGCGCCGCTCGGAGATGTTGGCGACGGCGGACATGGCGATGCTCAAAAAGTTTAACCACATGGAAACACCTTGACCGTGAAAGTTTCCGCCGGAGACCTTGAACGCTGATGACGCTGATTGCGCTGAAGAACGTTGATTGTTTTTAGTTGATACATCAGCATTCTGATCTTCTACGAAAATTAAGGGGTTATCCGATGCGGCATTGAGGGCGATGGTGATTCGCTCGCGAATAAATTGAACGGCATCACGCGCGGGACCGATGACCTGTGGCGTGCAACGCAAGCTGTAAGCATCTTGCACATGATTCGGAATCGAATCGATCAACTTGCTTCCTTCGACAAGTGAAAGAATGTTAGCGGCGGTGGTGATCTGTCCGTGTTGACCGTTTGCTTGATGAAGCGCCGGATGAAACGCTTCGGAGAGTCCGAGTAAGGCTTCCATGCTTAATGCGGCGGCGATCTCGGCGTGGCGAATTAAATTTTGGGCATCGTGAACAGCGAAGGCACATGAGGCGACCATGAACGTTGTGCCATTCGTCAATGAGAGTCCTTCTTTAACTTCGGGAACAATGCGAGAGATGTTTGCGCGTTGCATCGCTTCCGCGCCCGATAAACGTTCACCATTGAACCAGGCTTCACCGCTGTAGTCGGCGTCACCTGATTCGCCGCGAGTCAACACAACGGCGATGTGCGCCAGCGGAGCGAGATCGCCACTCGCGCCGAGCGATCCCTTTGAAGGAACGATTGGGGTCACGCCGCGATTCAACATATCAATTAAAGTTTGAGCGACGAGCGGACGAATGCCCGAATGTCCTTTGGCGAAAATGTTGACGCGGATGAGCATGGCGGCGCGCACGAGTTCGATGGGGTGCGGCTCACCCACGCCGGCGCAGCAGTTGAGGATGATGTTGCGCGAAAGTTGCCGCGCTTGTTCGGGGGCGATGCGCGTGCGGGCGAGTGGACCGAAGCCGGTGTTGACTCCGTAGATGATGCGATCTGTTTTATAAACTGAGTCATGAATCCATTCATAACTTTGATTCATGTGGGCAATGACGGTGTTGCTTAACGGCGCGACTTGCAGTCCGTGACGGGCAACGGCAACAACATCTTCGATAGTTAATTTTTCACCAGTGAGTTCAAGCATAAATGTAAACAAGTAGAAACGTAAACAGGTAAATAGGGAAACAAGTAGAGAAGAGGCGATTGACTACTTGTATACCTGTATACCTGCCTACCTGTATGCCTTTCTTGCGAGAGTATAATCAGTAATGCGCTCACGCGCTAACTCTTTTCAACAGCAAGACCTCACAGGTTTTATCCACTCCGCTTCGCTACGGGACGCTTTGCGAAACCTGTGAGGTCTGCACTCAAGGAGATTCACGATGGCTATCAAATCCAAAAAAGTCGTCAAGAAGACGACGAAAAAAATTTCCAAGAACGGTTCGTTCCGTTTAACTTACGCGACGATGTTCAACCCGCCGGAAGAGATGCACACTAAATACGACAAAGCGCTCGTCGAAGTGAAAGCGACTCTTGGACGCGATTACGGAATGATCATCAACAACCAAGATCGTTTCAGCGCCGAGACGTTTGAAGATCGCTCGCCGATTAATACCGATTGGGTGTTGGCGAAGTTTCAAAAAGGCAGCGCGCAAGACGTGAAGGACGCCGTCGCCGCAGCAGAGGCGGCAGCCCCGAAGTGGGCGGGGATGAAGTGGCAAGATCGAGTCAAGTTGATGCGCAAGGTGGCGGCGCAAATCGAGAAACGAGTCTACGAAATTTCCGCCGCCGTGTCGCTTGAGATCGGAAAAAATCGCTTTGAGGCGTTGGGTGATGTGCAAGAGACGGCTGACATGATTTGGTATGCCTGTGAGTCGATGGAGATGTATAACGGTTTCGTCAAACCGATGGGCGTTGATCCGTTGAAGGGATACAAAGCCACAAACGTCTCGGTGTTGCGGCCTTACGGAGTGTGGGCAGTGATCAGCCCGTTCAACTTTCCGTTTGCGTTGGCAGGCGGACCCAGCGGCGCGGCGTTGGTGACGGGCAACACAGTTGTGTTTAAACCGGCGAGTGATACGGCATGGGCAGGACGTTTCCTTGCCGAGTGTATGCGTGAGGCGGGCTTGCCCGATGGCGTGTTCAATTATGTGACGGGCGGCGGCGCGAGCGTGGGGCAAACGTTGATTGATGATCCACGTCTGGCGGGAATTACGTTCACGGGATCGTTTGATGTGGGCATGAAAATTTATCGCCAATTCGCCAACGGAAAATATCCGCGACCAGTGATCGCCGAGATGGGCGGAAAGAACCCGGCGATTGTTTCCAAGAATGCCGATCTAGATCGCGCCGCGTTGGGCATCATGCGCTCGGCGTTTGGTTTGCAAGGACAAAAATGTTCGGCCTGTTCGCGCATCATCGTTGAGAGACCCGTGAAGGATGCGTTTGCGAAAAAATTAGTTGACCTGACCAACGCCCTCAAAGTGGGCGACCCGACGAAGCGCGAAAATTATTTGGGACCTGTGGCGAATGCAAACTCGTATAAAGAGTTCAGCGAGTTCACTGAGGATTTAAGTTCTGCCGGAAAATTCCTCACGGGCGGCAAACAACTGCGCGAAGGCGATCTTGCTAAAGGCTACTTCTGCGCACCAACGATTTCCGACGACGTGCCGATCACACATCGTTTGTGGAAGCACGAAATGTTTTTGCCGATCACGATGATCACCGCAGTGGATTCACTCGACGATGCGATGAAGATCGCTAACGATGTGGATTATGGTTTAACCGCCGGATTCTATGGAAACAAAAAAGAATCGGAATGGTTCTTCGACAAGATTCAAGCGGGCGTTACTTACGCCAATCGTCCGCAAGGCGCGACCACCGGCGCCTGGCCCGGCTTCCAACCATTTGGTGGATGGAAGGGTTCGGGATCAACCGGCAAGAACGCCGGCGGGCATTATTATTTGCCGTTGTATATGCATGAGCAGATTCATACGATCATTGAATAGCATTCAGCAGTGAGCCATGAGCGATGAGCAGAAATAGTTTGCTCATCGCTCACTGCTCATGGCTCAACGCTTTCCATGCCCAATCAGAATCCCGAAGAACGCGCCGGTCTCGCATTGCTCTTCATCGGCGGCGTGTCGCTCTACGTTTTTCTTTTATACGTCTGGGCGGGCAACGCGCCGAATGTCATTGCCTTCTTTTCGATTCTGGTTACGTTGTTAATTGGATGGGGCATCCGCGCGCGATTCGCTCCGCCCAAGCCACCACCGCCGCCACCACGCGCCGGATTCACCAAACGAATCGCCGAACGATTCAAGAGGAAGCCGCCACCCGCCGCGCCGCCGCCAGCGACTGCGGCAGCTCCGAGACCCGGTCAACCTTCTGCGGGTGCGACTCCGCCACCGAAGAAAGGTTTGTTTGGCGGATTGTTTAAACCGAAAGAACCGCAGAAGAAATGAAAAATGAAAAATGGCAAATGTGCAAATTTGTCATTTGTCATTACCTCATTTGTCATTCATTATGCCTGCCTCAACTGACGGAATCATTTTTCCCTCTCACGGATCAAAATTACTCGGCACGCTCTATCGCCCGCGTGGTGAGGGCAAGAAGCCAACGGCATTGCTGCTTCACGGCATCCCCGGCAACGAGAAGAATGTTGATCTGGCATACGCCTTGCGCGATGCGGGTTGGAACGCGGTGACGTTTCACTATCGCGGCTGTTGGGGCAGTGAAGGAAATTATTCGCTCAACGGAATCGTGGATGACACAATCGCGGCGATTGATTATTTGAGTCAACGCGATGATGTGGACATGACTCGCTTCGCCGTGGTGGGGATGAGTCTTGGCGGGTGGGGTGTGGTTGCCGCCGCTGCGCGCGATGACCGCATCCGCGCGGTGATCAGCATCAATCCATTGGTGGATCCAAACGATTACGTCATCGGCGATGAGTACGCCGAAAGTTTTGCGGCGATGCTCAACGGCATCACACCGCGTGAGTTGCGATCACAATGGATGGGTCTGACTCCGTTACAAGATATTGCTTCCAAACTTGCAAATCGCCCGACAATGTTGATCACTGGCGAAGCGGATGAACTGTTTAGCGTTGAGCATCAAAAAGTTTTGGCAGATGCTTTACCGTCTATCGAGTGGTGGCGCATTCCGAATGGCACACACATCTTTGGCGATCATCGCGTGGTGTTGGTGCGTGGGATTATGGATTGGTTGACGCGCTTCAAAGACCCTTTAGGTTTTGGAAACCCGAAGGGTCTGGTGGTTCGCTCCCCAACCGAAGCCGATCACGCTCGCGTGACAAGCGTGATGACCGAATGGTGGGGCGGGCGCGATCTCACTTCGTTATTGCCGCGACTCTACTTTCAACATTTCACCGATACAAGTTTCATCGTTGAGAAGAATGGCGAGATGATCGCTTTCCTCATTGGCTTCATGTCGCAATCGCAACCGCATGTTGCTTATATTCACTTCGTGGGCGTGTATCCCGAACAACGCCAACATGGCTTAGCAAAATATTTGTATGAAAGGTTTTTTAAACTCGCCCGTTCGCGCGGCGCGCGTGAAGTGCAGTGCATTACATTGTCTGTAAATGCGGATTCAATTGCGTTTCATAAAAGGATGGGGTTTGAGGTGGAAGAGGGGGAGATGATGAAGTTTAGGAAAGTGATTAGAGGTTAAGATGTATGGCAACGGATTACGTAACAGATGTAGCGGATAAGAACGCTTGCATCCGTTACATCCGATATAAAATCCGTTGCCAAAGATAGCGAGAAAAAAGTTGAACGCGAATTAGATAGACTAAAATAAAACCCCTCTTTGTAGTTTAATGTATGCTATGAAATACGAAGAAATACTTTCCGTCGTTTCGCGTTTGTCCCTCGACGAGCAATTGCAGTTGGTAGAAATGCTTGCGCGTTCGATTCGCAAACAGATTGAAGCAAAACTCGAACCCAAATCGGTGCTGGCATTAACGCGTGGGATGATTAAACCTGATAGTGTGATGCCGACAGATGAAGAACTGAAAGAAGATTATGTTGACTATTTGATCAAGAAGTATTTGTAGCGCGAAAGACCCGAAGATTTATCAAGACCTCGGGGTCTTTGTTGTTAAAGCATCTATGTCCAAACTCCTCCCCCTCCCCTCCGCTGTCTCTCGATTTGTCCACGACGGTGATCTCGTCTACGCCGCCGGGTTCACGCATCTCATCCCATTTGCGGCGGCGCAC
>CAKKQG010000355.1 GCA_919901875.1 Anaerolineales bacterium | reverse complement strand
AAGTGGCGGATAGCGAATGGCGGATAGCGAATAGCCGCGCCATTGTTCATTGTCTCATTGTTCATTTTCATTTCTGAAAGGATACTCAACATGCCTTCCCGCAAAGACTCCATCCGCAAACGCATTACCGACGATCACGAAGTTGCTATCGCGATTCTCAAAAGCTTCACGCCCGAACAATGGGCAAAGCCCGCGCCATCGGAACAAGATGCGCCGTGGGCGGCGAAAGATGTTCTCGCCCATCTTGCCGACTCGGAAGGCGGCATTTTAGGACAGATCAATCGTTGTCTCGCCGGTGAAGTCACCGTCCCCGACGGCTTTGATCTCTCTCGATGGAATCGCCGCGTCGTGCAAAAGAGAGCCGAGTCTTCTATTGCCGATCTGCTCGGCACTATTGAAGCCACGCATCAACAAGTTCTTCAACGACTCGAAACTGTCTCCGACGCCGAACTCGATAAAACGGGCAAACACGCTCGCGGCGACGTGATCACCATCGAAGAATTTTTCACGCGCATCACCGAACACCGAAAGCAACACGCTGAAGAGTTGAAGAAGGTGGTTGGGTAGTGATCAGTAAACAGTGAGCAGTAATCAGTGAACGACTACTGATTACTGCTCACTGATAACTGATAACTTTTTTGAATGAAGGCTTCCGAAGTAACAGTTGAGTGGCTGAATAAAATTAAGTATCAGATCATGCCCGCCAACAAAGCAACGATTGAGGGCGTGGTCGTCAAAGATTTGGTAGCGCATTTAGATGGACGCGGCGAAGTCACCGAGTTGTGGAGCGAGCCTTGGGTAGAACAAAACAATTTGCTTTACCCAAAGCACGTTTATCAAAGCGCCACCGATTACGGCGTGGTGAAGTGCTGGCACTTGCACGACATCCACACCGATCAATTCACCGTGACGCGCGGCAAACTGCAAGTGAGCTTGGTTGACCTGCGCGAAAATTCTTCCAGTTTCGGTCACGCCAACGCCATCTTTTTGGGAAGCCTGCGCCCGCGCCTGATCAAAATTCCGCCGATGGTCATGCACGGCTGGAAAGCCCTCTCGCAACCCGAAGTGCTGGTCGTCAACTTGCAATCGCACGTCTACATCGCTTCCGACGAATTTAAATTTCCGTGGGATTGCGTCATCCCCGAAATTTGGGAGCCGAAAAATGGCTGATGGCGAATAGCCGATAGCATATCGCATATCGCGTATCGCATATCGCATATCGCACATCGCATATCGCGTATCGCATATCACGCATCACGCATCACGTATCACGTATCACGCCATCCGCTATCCGCCATTCGCCATCCGCCAACCATGCCCGAATTCTTCCACGTTCTCCCGCCCGATGAAGCGCTCACAAAATTATTTGAGCATCTGACCTCAACGCCACAATCTGAAACGATACACATCGCGGATGCGTTGGATCGAGTGACAACCGAATCGATCCGCGCCTCTGTTTCGATTCCATCCTTCCCACGCTCGACGATGGACGGTTACGCCGTCATTGCCCGTGACACGTTTGGCGCAAGTCAAACGTTGCCGGCCTATCTCAACGTCATCGGCGAAGTGCCGATGGGCGCCGCCCCAAACTTTGATCTCAAACCGGCTCAAGCCGCGCTCGTTCACACCGGTGGCATGATCCCCAATGGCGCGGATGCAGTGGTGATGATCGAAGTGACTCAACGCACGCGCGAAAATGAAGTTGAAGTGATGAAAGCCGTCGCACCGAATGAAAACATTTTGCGAATCGGCGATGATATTCGAGAGGGTGATGAAGTTATTAGCGCAGGTCACATTCTTCGCGCGCAAGATTTAGGCGGACTCGCCGCGTTGGGCATTACGCAAATTAAAGTCGCCCGCAAGCCTCGCATCGCCCTGCTCGCCACAGGTGATGAGGTCGTTGCCCCAGAATCGGAAATAAGTTTGGGGCAGATACGCGATGTCAATTCGTATTCGGTGGCAGGGCAGATCATTCGGGCTGGCGGCATCCCCGTGCGCTGCGGCATCGCGCCCGATCAGTTCGATCAACTTAAATCTAAAGCGGCGCAGGCATTATCCGAGTGCGAGGCGTTGGTATTATCCGCAGGCAGTTCGGTCAGTGTGCGTGATATGACGGCAGACGTGATCAATCAGCTAGGCAAGCCCGGCATGTTGGTGCATGGCGTTGCTGTCAAACCCGGCAAGCCGACGATTCTCGCCGTTGCCGATGGCAAGCCCGTCATCGGACTTCCCGGCAATCCGGTGAGCGCGATGGTGTGCGCCGATCTTTTTGTCGTGCCGATGATCTATCGTTTGCTTGGTTGCAAAACCGCGCCGACGAATCGTAGTGTGCATCTTAAAGTGACTCACAATATCGCTTCGCAAGCAGGTCGCGTGGATTATGTTCCGGTGCGAATCATCAAACGCAGTGGCGAAGATTGGGTCGAGCCTATCTTTGGAAAGTCGAATCAAATTTTTACGTTGGTCTTTGCCAATGGGATGATAATAATTGAGAGGGACTCGAATGGGGTGCAAACGGGAGAGATAGTGGAGATACGTCTCTTCTAATAATACAAAGACCGTTTTGTCGTTTGAATTTTGTTGTTTGGAGTTTAACAATGCCTTACACCTTCCAAATCGAAACCAGTGCCTCACAAGACCGACTCGAAAAATTAATCACCGAACGCCTGAAGCCGGGAGCGGATAAAGAATTGATCGACTCGCGGATATGGGATTTATTCGGCGAGACGTGGGCGGTCATGTTCACCGATCTCGCCGGTTTCTCGCGCAACGTCGAAAAGTTCGGCATCATTCACTTTTTGCAAACCATTTACGAATCACAGCGCGTGCTGGTGCCAGTGATTGATCGCTACGATGGCATCCACCTCAAGATGGAGGGCGACAGCATGTTAGTCATCTTCCGCAGTGTGGCGAAAGCGATTGAATGTTCAGTGGAGATGCAGCGCACACTGAAGAACTACAACGTGGGCAAAGATGAAGAGGAACAAATTTTGTTGTGCGTCGGTTTGGGTTACGGGCGCATGTTGCGCATCGGCGATCAAGATGTGTTCGGGCCACAAGTGAACGCAGCAGCCAAGCTGGGTGAAGACACGGCGAAGGCGCAAGAGATTCTTGTTACGGGTGCAGTCGCCGATGCCGCGCACAAACTTCCCGGAATCAAATTTGAAAAGATTGATAAGGTGCCGCCGGGTGCTGAGTCGGCGCTCAAGCTGATCTACACACTTTAATGTCCAAAAAAATCTACCTCGACGACATCCCCCTCTCCGAAGCGTGGGCGCGATTCAGCGCGGCGATGCAGGCGGCAGATAAATGGCAGCCGCTTGAGGGAGAAGATGTCCCACTCGATCAAGCATTAGGTCGCGTCACGGCGCAACCGATCTTCGCCAAAATTTCCGCGCCGCATTATCACGCTTCGGCAATGGATGGCTACGCCGTGCGCGCCGAAGACACGGCGCAGGCAAGCGACAACAACCCGATCACGCTGACACAAATTAAATATGTGGATACCGGCGATCCGCTTCCGGGTTGGGCAAATGCGGTGGTGCCGATAGAGAACGCGCAAGTAATAGAAGATAGAAGTGAGAAGTCAGAGGTCAGAGAATCTGACCTCCAACCTCTGACTTCTCGCATCCAAATTCATTCAGCCGTCACCCCTTGGTCTCACGTCCGCGCAATGGGCGAAGATATGGTGGCGACTGAACTCGTGTTGCCGTCGAATCATTTGCTGCGTCCGGTTGATCTTGGGGCGATTGCCGGATGCGGACACAGCCGCGTGAACGTGCGCCGCCAGCCGCGCGTCGCCATCATCCCAACCGGCACCGAACTTGTTCCGGCGGGTTCAACCGTGAAAGCGGGCGACATCATCGAATACAACTCGCTCGTCCTTGCGGCGCAAGTGCAAACGTGGGGCGGCGTTGCCACGCGCTACAACATCGTCCCCGATAATTTTGATCAGATCGTCGCCACAGTTCGAGAGGCGGCAGCCACTCACGATTTAATTTTGTTGAATGCGGGATCATCTTCGGGTAGTGAAGACTATTCCGCAAAAGTTGTAGAGGCACTTGGAGATTTGCTTGTTCACGGTGTCGCCGTCCGCCCCGGTCATCCGGTCATTTTAGGAATGATCGATGAAACAAAAGCCCAAATCCCACGCGAAGCGTCCAAAATCCCAATTATTGGAATACCGGGGTATCCGGTGAGCGCCGCACTGACCGGCGAGATTTTTGTCGAGCCGATTCTGGCGAAGTGGCTGGGACGTTCCGCGAATCAACAACCCACACTAGAGGCAACCATTTCACGCAAAGTGTTGTCGCCGATGGGTGACGATGAGTATATGCGAGTCACCGTTGGCAAGGTCGGCAGGCGAGTCGTTGCCACGCCGTTATCGCGCGGCGCGGGCGTGATCACATCGCTGGTGCGCGCCGATGGCATTGTCCGCATTCCGCGTTTGTCGGAGGGGTTGCAAGCGGGAGACGGCGTCACCGTGCATCTGTATCGCGCACCCGCAGAAATTGATCACACGATTGTGGCGATTGGGTCACACGATCTTTGTCTCGATCTGTTGAGTCAATTCATCGCCGAAAAATCTGCGATGCGACTCGCTTCGGCGAATGTTGGAAGTTTGGGCGGATTGATCGCGCTGGGACGCGGTGAGGCGCATTTAGCAGGCACACACTTGCTCGATCCTGATACGGGCGAATACAACATCTCTTACATCAAACGCTACCTGCCCGACACACCGATTGTGCTGATGACGTTTGTTTATCGTGATCAAGGTTTGATCGTGCCGAAAGGAAATCCAAAAAAGATTCGCACGCTT
>CAKKQG010000354.1 GCA_919901875.1 Anaerolineales bacterium | reverse complement strand
CACTAACGACAAGGTGACAACGCCGAGTCCGGCTTTGACAGGTTCACCTAAAAAGAAGACGTTGATCTGCGGCGCAACGCGCACCATGAGGGCAAACGCCGCTTCGACGATCAACATCGTCGCCATTAACGGCAACGCCATTTGCACCGCCGACAGCAACACTCCGGCAGAAAGCTGAAGCAAGCGTTCTTGCGTGGCGGCGCCCAAGGCGAATGATCGAAGCGGGACCAGTTCAAAGGTGCGGGCGATGGCGCGTAGTATTTGGTGATGTCCATCCAGACTCAAAAAGATCAACATCGCCATCAAGGTATAAAACTGATCGAAGGCAGTGCCGCTGTTTTCGAGCGTTGGGTTCAGCACTGCGCCCGAGGTGAAGCCGGAGGATTGACTCATCAATGACGCCGCCATCTCGATGGTATTGAAAGCAAAACGCACGGCGAGCGCAGCGATCACGCCCACCATTAATTCGCGCCCGATATTTAAAAGGAAGGAAGCGAAAGGCTCTGCCGCATCTCCCGTTGGGATAGGCGACCATGGAATGATCGCCATTGAAATGAGGACGCCCAAACCCACCCGCACACGGTTAGGGATGACGCGCCCGCCTAACATCGGCACGGCGGCTAAGATCGCTAAGGTGCGTGTGAGGACGAGAAAAAAATCTTGAAAGCGCAATAAGGAGACTGACATAAATCCAATATCAGTCTATTGGAGAACTTTAGCTTTTTCAGTAAATCGGAGATGCGAGGGGGGTAAATGCGAAATGAAGGAAGGGTGAAGGGGGAATGAACGATGGAGAATGAACAATGAAGAATGAAGAATGAACAAAATCCAAAAAAACAAATTCCAAACTTCAAACTTCAAACTTCAAAACGCCGCCGCGTAACATTGTTTGAAATTTAATTTTTGGAGTTTGAAGTTACTTTATGTGTTACCGGCTGCCTATCGTATCTTCAAATTGATCATTGGCTAATTCAATTTCGGGTTGGATGATCTGCGCTAAGAAGTCAGCCCGTTCCGGTTTGAATCCCAAAATTTGCAGCGTGTCGGGCGGGAGAGGCGGGATGCCCAAGGGGGTGAGACCAATGCCTGCTTGCAATACAAAATGATCGGCATAGACAACAAGCGCCGGTAATTGGGGTTGATAAGAAAGTGTTGGGGCGTGGTGATACCGAATCGCTTCGACCAACACGCGCGGGAATTGCCAGCGCTCGGCGATGAGCCCGCCAATGGTGGCATGATCGGTTCCTAAAAATTTTTCTTCAACGCGAATAAGTGAATAGCCTTGACGGATCAACTCGGCCATGGCGCGGTAATGCGGACGAGCGTGACGATCCAATAATAGTTTGCCGATGTCATGCAAGAGTCCGGCGGTGAACGCTTCTTCGGGGTCGGCGCGATGTAATAAAGTGGCAAGGCGGCGTGCCACAGCAGCCACCACTTGTGAATGACGAAAAAGATCGTTTTTCATTTGCGACACACTCAACATTTGGCTGGCGGCGGCGCTATAGAGAACGCTCTTCACTTGGCGAATGCCAATACGCACGATGCCATCGGCCACGGTAGTGCAGGGTGTGCGCCCACCGTAATAGGCCGAGTTGGCATGGCGCAAAATCTGCGCGGCGATCACTTGATCGGCGGTAAGCACTTGCCCGACGCGGTTAATATTCACTTGCGGATCGGCCAACAAATGAAACGCTTGCATCACGACTGCCGGTAGCGGGCGTAAGCGGGTGAGTTCACGCATGACGGACTCGACCACCGCCACGTTTTGCGTAGAGGGGATCGTCATGGCGCTAACGTGGGCAACGAGGAGAACACTGCAACCGCAAAGGTCAAGAGTTGCTGTGCCATCCACGAGCCTAATACGACCAAGATCAAACCGGTGGTCACTAGCTTCGGGACGAATGTGAGTGTGGGTTCGGTGATTTGCGTCGCTGATTGAAACAAGCTAATCACAATGCCAACGAGCAGGCTGGCTAACAACAGCGGTCCCGCCACCATCGCTGTGAGGAGCAACGCATTTTGTGAAAGGGTGAGGACGTAGGCTTCGGTCATGGGAGGTTGGAGGTGGACAGGTAAACAGGTAGACAAGTAGACGTTGGAGATTAGAGATTAGAGATTGGAAATTGGGTTTTTGGGTTTTTGGGTTTTTGGGTTTTTGAAATTTGAAATTTGAAATTTGAAATTTAATGAAAGCTAGTAATGAGTGATTTGACGATGAGATACCATCCATCGGCCATGACGAACAATAAAATTTTGAACGGCAGCGAGACGAGTGAAGGCGGCAACATCATCATACCCATGCTCAACAGTGCCGAGGACACAATTAAGTCAATGACCAAAAAAGGGACGAAGATGACGAATGCCATTTGAAAAGCGGTTTTAAGTTCGCTGATGACAAAAGCCGGCAATAGGGTTGCGGTGGAAATATCATTCGGCGTTTTGGGTTGGGGTTGCTTGCTCAACTGCACAAACAGCGCAATGTCCTTCGGGCGGGTTTGGCGCAGCATAAACTCGCGCACAGGTTTCTGCCCCACATCCAACGCTGTTTGTTGCGTGACTTTGCCTTCCAGATACGGTTGAACGGCTTCGCGATTCACCTGATCCCACACAGGCGACATGATGAAGAAGGTCAACACTAACGATAAGCCGATAATCACTTGGGTCGGCGGCACTTGTTGAGTGCCAATCGCCGAGCGCAACATGGACAAGACGATAACGATGCGCGTGAAGGCCGTGGCTAAAATTAAGATCGCCGGGGCAAGGCTGAGGACGGTGAGCAACACTAATAATTGCACACCGGTACTGACTTGGCTCGGCTGCCCATTGCTCTGCACGCTTAAGGTCACACCCGGCGCAGTGATTTCAGAACTGTTGGGCGCGCAGGCGGTTAAGAGCAAAGAGAAAAGCAGAATGGGTAAAAATTTTTTCATCTTATTTTGTGTCTACTCGGGTGTCATTGCGTTCTGCTTTTAAACCTTTGAACGCTGATGGCGCTGATTTTCGCTGAGGAGCGCTGATTCTTTTTTATGTCAGCGACTGGCAGCGTTCTCAGCGCTTTCAGCGTTCTGGTTTTAAATCTTTAAACTGGGAGTCACCTGTGTCAAAAAATCCTCAAAGGGTTTGTGTCCCGGCAAACCATCGTTGGCAGAGTCAACTTCGGTGAGCAAATTAATTTGCGCGTCCGATGCGCCGACGAGCAACGTGCGCCCGTCTAGTCGAATGAGATGCAGGGCTTGACGAGGCGAGAGGCGCAGCGTTTCGAGCGTTTCCAAACGGCGCTGGCGCGCGCCGCCTGTCTGCCAGCGTTTTAACAAAGCCAACGAGAGATACAACAAACCAATCACGACTCCGGCGCGGAGAAACATTTGCGCGCTTAAGCCGAGCAGTGAATCGCTTGAGGTGAGATCGCCGCTCCAGGCGGAGTAGATCAATGCCGCACCGCCGAGGGAGGCGAGTCCGAGTCCGCCCCAGAACCAACGGCGGTCTGAGCGCCAACGCTTCCACAGGTGTTGGATCATTCCAGTATCTGCCGTTTTGAGGGCGAGATCGTTTCGGTGATTCGAATTCCGAATTTATCTTCGATGACCACCACTTCTCCGTGCGCGATCAAACGATCATTCACTAAAACATCCACCGGTTCGCCCGCCAAACGATCCAGTTCCACTACCGAGCCTTGTTGCAATGCCAAGACTTCTTTAACCGGCAAGCGCGTGCGCCCTAACTCTACCGAGACGCGCAAGAGAACATCCATCAAAAGATCAAGAGTCGCCGCCTCAGGATGCGGCGCAGGCGCGGGCGTGTCTAACGACGCAAATTGCACGGGTTGAGCTGTCACTTCGGGTTGAGCAGGTTGATCGGTCATAGTCGTTGCGCTCCACTATTAAGAATTTGTGTGATACGCCTAAGTTGTTAAGCAAGTTGCCAACTTGCTCTACTAACGTTGCGCTCCACTATTAAGAATCTGCGTGATACGCACTGCCAGATGAGAGTGATGCGTTCCCGGCGTCACTTTGTAGCGAGGCTTATCGCCCACAGACATTAGCAAGTCGCGTTGAAATGATGTTCCCAGCAGCAGGACATCGCCCACGCTCAGTTGAGCCAACTGCGCCATTGTAAGTTTTGCGCTTCCCAATTCTACTGACAAGGGAACGCTGGTTTCGGCGATGGCGTCTTCCAGATCGCGCTGGGCAATTTCGTCAACGTGCTTTTCTTCATGCCCTGCCATCCAAGCGGTGGGGGTCAGCGCGGCGGCGATAGGTTTAAGCATCGTCAGTGGGATGTAGATGCTCATGGTGCCGGTGACCCCTTGAATGAGAAGTTCAAAGGTGATGAGGACGACGCGGGCATTACGCATCAACATAGTTACCCACAAGTTGTTCACGGTGGCGTCTTCCAAACGCGGTTCAATGTTTGCCACTTTGCCCCACGAGGCTTTAACGTCATTGAGCATAAATTCCACTGCGCCGCGAATGAGCGCTTGACCAATGTCTGTCAGTGGGCGCGAAGCAGACGGAGTGCGCCCGCTCCCTCCGAGCAGTCGCTCCAAAATAACCCACGTCACTTCCGGATTGAAAATTAGCAAAGCGCGACCGGGCAATGGGTCAAACGCCAAGATGTTATAGAGCGTGTTTCCGGGGATGCCTTGCGCCAGATCGTCATAGCGTCCTTGCTCGATGTGAATGAGGCGCGGGCGAAACATTGTGCGTAGATAGGAGGGCAGAGAGGAGGTAAGCCGCTCAGCTAAATCTTCATGCACTAACTCTACCGCGCGCATTTGATCTTTGGAGAAACGCTCCGGCGACCAAAAGTTATAGAGTCGAATTTCTTTCTCTGTTGCCTCGGCCTCACCGCTGGAGTCTTGGGTAAGCAGGTGGTGAACGTCGTCTTGCTGCTCGGTTTCGATAACGCCGGATAGCAGCGCGTCAATTTCAGGTTGAGTCAACATATTACTGCACCACAAACTCAGTGAAGTAGACAAACATCAATTTCTGTTGCGGCAAGAGGGCGTTGATACGCAGCACAATATCTTGCCGCAAAGCGTCTTTGCCTTCGACCGTATAAACTTTATCGAACGTCTTGCTGGCGAGCAAGGTGTTCAACAGATCGTCAATGATTGGCTTTTTGCTTGCCATCTCTTTGGCAAATTCGGCGATGGCTTCCGTCTTTTTTTCGCCGAGGAGGGCGTAGAAGGCGGGGTCGTGCGGGGCAAATTCCAACACGACGCTAATTTTAAGATAACGCCGCCCGCCGGGATCTGCCAAATTGACGATTTTGGTTCCGGTCTCATACATCATCCCTTCGCCGGGCATCGGCACCGCCGGGGGCGCCGCCAACTTAACTGCCGCCGGAGTAGCCGCCTTACCGCTGGTGGTGTTCGTGCCGTGAGACGCCGCGGCAGACGTCGCGTTGGCGCGAACCGAGGCCGGCGGAGAATCCACCAGTGAAACGTAAAAGGGTTTAGGGTAGTCGTCGGGTAAGACCACGATGTACACCGCAAAACCGGCGACGATCACAAACATGAGCAATACAAACACAACGCCCAGTTTGATTATTAAGCCACCGCTTTTGCCGGGAGCTTTCTCAGTTTTTTCTTTGTGACCCTTCGCCTCTTTACTGTCCTGCGCGGCGGGCGATTTTGCCATTTTAGTAGCGAGTGCCATA
>CAKKQG010000353.1 GCA_919901875.1 Anaerolineales bacterium | reverse complement strand
AAATGAATCCCGCCATCTTCATTGACTTCGACGGCACCATCGTGCCTTACGATGTTGAATTTGAGATCTTCAAAAAATTCGGCGGCGACGATAAAGCCGGTGATGTCGTCGCGCGATGGGAACGCAAAGAACTGGATGTCCCCGAAAGACTCACGTTGGGCTTCACGGCGTTGCGCGAGGCAGGCATCAAAAAATCTCAACTCGATAAATTTCTCAAAGAAGTCCCGCTCGATCCTTCATTTCCTGATTTCCTTAATTTCATTCAGCAGCAAAACTGGCAGCACACGATACTCTCCGATGGATTAGTTTGGTATATTGAAGGTGTTCTCAAGCATCACAAGGTCGCTAGCCCGCCCATCATCTCCAACGACATTGATTTTGAGGATGACTGGCGATTAAGTTTTCCGCATCACAACGGCGATTGCTCACCCTGCCGCCAATGCGCGACGTGCAAACGTTACCCCATCCGCGAAGCCAAAGCGTGGTCTGACCTTGTGGTGCTGATCACCGATGGTCGGGCGGATAGATGGGCAGCGATTGAGTGTGATATTGTGTTTGCTAAAGAACCCTTGCTCTCCACGCTGAAGTTGTGGAAGAAGCCACGCAAAGTTTTTGCCTTTGAGAATTTTGAGGATGTGAAAAAAGAATTGGAAAAATTATTGTAAACCTGTAGGGGCAGGGCTTGCCCCTGCTCCGCACAATTTGGGCGACCGCAAGGGTCGCCCCTACAAGCATTTGAGGAAATAAATTATGCCAGCTCAATCCGTGATCATCATCGGCGCGGGCATCTACGGTGTCACCGCCTCCATCGAATTGCGTCAACGCGGTTACGACGTTTCGCTGTTCGATCCCGGTCCGCTCCCGCACCCACTCGCCGCTTCCACCGACATCAGCAAAGCTATCCGCATGGATTATGGCGCGGACGAAGGCTACATGGCATTGATGGAATCCGCGCTCGACATCTGGCGGCAGTGGAATGCGATCTTTCCCGAACCACTCTTCCACGAAACGGGCGTGACCTATTTGTGTCAAAGCGAAATGAAGCCCGGTGGTTTTGAACACGATAGCTATCAACTCTTGCTCAAACGCGGACACAAACCACAGCGCATGAGAAGCGATGACATCCGCAAAAGCTTTCCGGTGTGGAACGCCGATCTCTATGTGGATGGCTATTTCAACCCCGAAGGCGGTTACGCCGAAAGCGGAAAAGTGGTTACGCGATTGATTGAAGAGGCGACTCGACTCGGCGTAAAACTTTTCCCGAATCAAAAATTTGCGCGATTGATTGAAAAGGGCTCGAGGGTTGGCGGCATCATCAACGGTGACGGCGTCACCTTTGAATCCGATGCGGTCATTATCTGCGCCGGAGCGTGGACTCATCATCTGCTGCCGCATCTCAAAGGCATGTTGCGATCTGTCGGTCAACCGGTGTTTCATCTCAGACCAAACGATCCACTGCCATATTGGCCTTCGCGCTTCCCCACGTATGGCGCGGATATTTCTAACAGCGGCTACTACGGTTTCCCGATCAATCGCGATGGCGTGGTAAAAATTGCCAATCACGGCGTGGGGCGCGAGATGCATCCCGAATCATCGGATCGCGTTGTGACGCCGAAAGAGATGCGGCAGCTACGGGAATTTTTGCAAACGTCGTTTCCTTCGCTCGCCGATGCGCCGATCACTTACACCCGAGTCTGTTTGTATAGTGATTCGTGGGACGGGCATTTGTGGATTGACCGCGACCCGCAACGCGAGGGTCTTGTAGTGGCGGCGGGCGATAGCGGTCATGCTTTTAAATTCGCGCCCGTTCTTGGATCGATCATCGCCGATGCGCTTGAAGAAAAAACTAATCCGCGATTCCGTTGGCGGCCCAATGTGAAACCGCCAAAGAGCGAAGAAGCGGCAAGACACCAATAGCAGATGGCGGATAGCCGATGGCGTATGGCGACTCATAAATGGCTATCCGCCATTTGCCATTCGCCATCTGCCATC
>CAKKQG010000352.1 GCA_919901875.1 Anaerolineales bacterium | reverse complement strand
GCAAATCGCGAATGGCAAATGGCGAATGGCAAATGGCGAATGGCGAATGGCAAATGGCGAATGGCGAATGGCGAATGGCGAATGACAAATGACGAATTACCAATTACCAATTACTAATTACTGATCACTGATCACTGATGACTGATAACTTTTTTTTAGACTGGCTTACGCTCGCCGTTTCTCTCTTCAACACCATCCTTCTTTTCTGGCTGGGGCTGACGGTATTGCTCAACGCCGAGCGGCGCACGATGGGCTTGTTCATCACTAGCGGCACATTGCTGCTCGGCGGCGCGTTCTTCATCAGCCATTCGGCGATTCTCGGAATTGGGTTCTTTGATCTGGGCGAAGCATTTAATTTTTGGCTGCGCCTCGGCTTCATCCCCATCATCGCCATCCCCTTCGCCTGGTACGCCATCATGTTATGGTATGCCGGTTTTTGGGATCGTGAACAAACAGGGTTGAGAAAAAAACATCGCGTTCGATTGATCGTAATCACGGCGATGAGCGTGGGGATGATCGCCCTCTTCGCTTGGGCAAACCCCATTGCCACCATCACCCTCGCCACCCGTTATGATCCGGCGGATGCCGTCTCCATCGGCGGCATCCCCTTGATCGTGATCTTCTACCCGCTCTACATCGTGCTGTGCATCGCTTCATCGCTCAACGTCTTGCGGCATCCCAATCCCTCACAACGCATGATGGGCGATCTGGCGCGACGGCGGGCGCGTCCGTGGTTGGCAGCAACGGCTATCGTTTTATTGATCGTCACACTGTTAGTCACCGCGCTCATGTTGTGGGTCACGTTAGCCGCTAGCCATAGCACTGTCGCCGAATTTTATTCGGCGATGTTAATCATCGTCGCCGGGTTTGATCTAATCATCGAATCACTCATCGGCGTTTCGATTTTATTGGTGGGGCAAGCGATTGTCTCCTACGAAGTGTTCACCGGAAAAACTCTGCCGCGTCATGGACTGGTGCGCCAGTGGCGGAGTGCGATCATTTTAGCCATTGGCTTCAGCGCGCTGGTCAGCGCAAGTCTCGCGCTTCATCTTCGCCCGATCTATACGTTGTTGATCAGCACCTTCATCATCGCCGTGTTCTCGGCGTTGTTCAGTTGGAGATCGTTTGCCGAGCGCGAGAGTTACATTCAACGCCTGCGCCCCTTCGTTGCCAGCCAACGACTCTACGAACACTTACTCGCTCATCCCGAATCACTCAACGACAACACGGCGATCACGTTTCGCGCGTTGTGCGAAGATGTGTTGGATGCCAAGTTGGCGTATTTGATTCCACTCGGGGCAAGCGCGGCGTTGGCGGGAGAGAGTTTGGTCTACCCGCAAAAGGGGTGCGAAGTCTCCGACTTCGCGCAACGTCTGGAGACGTTGCATTCCGATCAAATTTGTGTGCAAATCGATCCGCAAAAATTTAACGGCGCGTCGTGGGCAGTGCCGTTGTGGAGCGAGCGCGGTTTGATCGGCGTGTTGTTGTTGGGCGAAAAAAATGATGGTGGTTTGTATGCCCAAGAAGAAATCGAGATCGCTCGCGCCACCGGCGAGCGATTGATTGACATGCGCGCCAGCGCGGAGACGGCGCGGCGTTTGCTCACGCTTCAACGGCAACGACTGGCAGAGAGTCAGGTGATGGATCGTCAAACGCGGCGCGTGCTGCACGATGACATCCTGCCAAACATCCACGCCGCGATGTTGATGTTGAACAACGAAAAAAATATCCCGCCCGCCATCGCCTCACTCACCCACACCCATCGCCAAATTTCCGATCTGCTGCGCGGCGTTCCACGCGCCATAACGCTGGACGTAGAGACTCTCGGACTGATCGGCGCGATGCAAGAGACGATGAAGAATGAATTGGGCAATGCCTTTGATTCTGTGAAGTGGCAGATCGATCCAAAAGCCGAACAACGATCTAAGGTGATGCCGCCGTTGACGGCGGAAGTTTTGTTCTGCGCCGCGCGCGAAGCGATCCGCAATGCGGCGCGTTACGGTCGGGGAGCCGAGTCGGCATCCCCCTTGAATCTTCGTATCGAACTTAATGGGCGCAAGGGGTTGACGATCCTCATTGAGGATGATGGCGTGGGCATTAAATCCAACAGCACAGATCACGGCGGTCACGGTCTATCACTTCATCACACCATGATGGCGATTGTGGGCGGATCATTAAATGTGGAAAGTGAGTCGGCGAAATTCACGCGAGTGATTCTCACTCTGCCCGAATCAGCTTGATACGTCATTTTCAAATCTACGTTACAATCGCCCCGTCATTGCGAGCGCTCTCCGCGAAGCAATCTCGTTTGCATGTTGAGATTGCTTTGCGAAGCACTCGCAATGACGCTTGAGTAGTTACGAAATTTTTATCCGCAGATCACCCGAAACGCTTTACAATCTCGCTATGCCTAACAACACCATTCGTGTTCTCATTGCCGATGACGCCGCCGAGTTTCGCCGCTCGGTGCGAATGATGCTCGCCGATGAAAAAAGTTTTGAGATCGTCGGCATTGCCAAAGACGGGCAGGAAGCGGTGGAGATGGCAAGCGATCTTAAACCCGATGTGGCGGTGATGGACATCAACATGCCGCGCAAAGATGGGTTAACGGCTATCCGCGAAATTGGCAAAGTAAGCCCCCACACCACATGTATGATCATGTCGTCCGAAGGCGAAAGCCCGTTGTTGAAGCAAGCGATCTCGCTTGGCGTGAAAGAATATTTGCTCAAGCCGTTCACGCCGGAAGAATTTGTGAACGCGATAAAAAAGATCGCGGTGCAAGTGAGCGAGGATAAACAGCAGAATGCCGCCGCGCGCGCCGCCGAAGCCGATCGCGACAAATTCCTCATACAGCTCGTCGGCAGTTTTCTGAAAGCGAAACGCACGGATGACGAGGCGATCAATGCCTATACAGAGTACGTGATGGGCTCAAAGGTCGATCCAAAAACTTTGGCGCAGTTAGCCTACATCTTCCTCTCGCGCAAAGACTGGAAGACTCTGAAAATTATTTGTGAGAAAATGATGGCAAGCGAAAGCCTCAGGACTCCCCAACAACCCACTCCTAAAAAAACCAACCGCCTGCCCGCCCCATGAGCCAAAAGCCCCCCACCGATTATCGCGCGATCAATTTCACTATGCTTCGCAACATCGTGATCGGATTCGCGGTTGTGGTTTTGCTGGTCGGGGCGATCTTCATTCCGTATTCGTACGGCTGGCTCGGACTCGCGGGCGGGTTGACCTGTATCTTTGTCTCGCTCATCCCCATCGGCGCGACAGTGCTGGCGGTGTTGGGGATTGATAAGTTGAGCAAGTGGCTCGAAGAAAAGGATGAAGGATGAATTATGAATCTGCTACCGCGCAGAAAAATGTTCGGGAGCAGAAACAAGTCGAAATGCGGATTAGATTTTTTATAAACGCGCGACTTAACCGCAAGAACGATCTTCATAATTCATAATTTATAATTCATAATTTCCTTGAACTCCCTCGTTGAAAAACTAAAAGATCATTCTCGTTCTCTCGGCTTTGCCTTTTGCGGCATCACTACTCCCAAGCCACCTCCACACATAACCGAATATGAAAATTGGATCGCCGACGAGATGCACGGCGAGATGCACTACATGGCGACGGATCGGGCGCATGAACGGCGAGCGAATCCGAAATTGATCTTGCCGGAGTGTAAGTCAATTATTGTAGTGGCGTTGCCGTACCCAAACCCTTCGGGTCTTATAGACCCGAAGGGTTTGGGTAGAGTCGCCGTTTACGCGCGCGGAGACGATTACCACAACATCATCCCGCCTAAGTTGGCGCAACTGATTCAATGGCTTGAATCTGAGACTGGCAAAAAGATCGCCCACAAAATTTATACCGACACCGGTCCCATCCTTGAACGCGAACTCGCTCAACGCGCCGGTTTGGGATGGATCGGTAAGAACACAATGTTGATCAATCCCAAAGCCGGATCGTATTTTTTGTTGGGCGAAGCCTTGATCGATCTTGATCTCACTCCTGATGATCCTTTCATAACTGATCAGTGCGGCACATGTACGCGCTGTATTGATGCTTGCCCAACCGAAGCGATCTTGGATAACCGTGTTTTGGACGCGCGACAATGTATTTCGTATTTGACGATTGAGGCGAAGGGTTCGATACCGGAAGAATTAAGATCAAATATGAGCGATTGGGTGTTCGGGTGCGATGTATGCCAAGCAGTGTGTCCGTGGAATCGTTTTGCCGATTCGCTGACGCCCGCGCCAGAATTAATGCCGCACCTCGAATCGATCCACCTCATCAATGAAATTTCACTCACGCCGCACGAGTTCAATCTCAAATTTAAGAACAGCCCGATCAAACGATCCAAGCGGCGCGGCTATTTACGGAATGTGGCAGTGGCGCTGGGCAACAGCAACGATTCTACGGTGACGCCGACTCTGGAAAAACGGGCGAGCGAGGAAAGCGATCTGTTAGTGAAGGAACATATCGAGTGGGCGATAGAAAATCTGAAAAGATGAGGGGGTGAAAAGGTGAAGGGGTGATCCGAAAATGAAGAACATCGTATCATCTTGTCATCTTGTCATCTTGTCATCCCGTCATCCTGTCACCCTCTCACGGTCTCGGCGTTCTTGTCGGCGTAACCAAGATACTGTTATACGGAATCCGAATCGTGGTGCCAACCGGGATGTTGTTAGGATCGGGCAAGGCTTGTTTATTGGCGTTGATAATATCTATCGAGCGCGAATTAAATTTCTCGGCGATCACGCCCAAGATGTCGCCGGCTTTGATGGTGTACGAGATGTAGGTGCCGGGGCGAAGGTTCGTCGGGATGGGGGTGGTCGTCGGCGGCACAAACACAAAATCGGAGGGCGGTATCACCAGCTGTTGACCGATGCCCAGCGTGGTACTTGCCAATTTGTTATAGGCGATCAACGTCTCCACGTCCACACTAAATTTTTGACCGATAGAAGTAAAGGTATCGCCGGCAACGACGGTATACGTGATCGGCGCGCCGCGCGTCGGCGGCAGAGTGGGCGTGGGCGTGTCACTTGGGACAAACCGTGTGGCGGTTGGGATAACGACGGTGGGCGTGAAAGTGGAAGTGGGTGTTTGAGTGGCAAACAAAGCCCAGGTGCCGCTCGAAAATTGCACCAGTACGAATCCCGTTCCGCCAACGATGGCGAGAATGATCATCACAATGACCACTCTCCAAAAGATAACTGCGCGTTTGCGTTGGTAAGTCATTTTTTTATCTCCCGTAAATAGTATACACGACGAAACAATGAACAATGAAACAATGAAGAATGAACAATTGGAATGAAAATATTTCTTTCTATCAAATACCATCCTGATCACCGCAATCGCGATCTTATCGAGCATGTCACTCAAGCGTTGCAAACACATAACGTCATTTGCATTGCCCGCGACGTTGAAGAATGGGGCGAGAAAAAATTTGACTCGGCGGAGTTGATGCACAGGACTTTCGCGGAGATCGACTCCAGTGATATAGTTGTGGTGGAATTAAGCGAGAAGGGCGTGGGTGTGGGGATCGAGGCGGGTTACGCCCGCGCGAAGGGTAAACCGATTATCACGGTTGCGCGGCGTGGATCGGATGTGTCCGAAACGTTGAAGGGCATCTCGCGTGAAGTGTTTATCTATCAGGATGCGAGTGAGTTAGAAAAATTCTTCGGAACGCTGACAGGTTTTTAAAATCAAAAGGAGATCGGAAAGGATACATGCTATGTTCAAAGAATTTAAAGAGTTCGCTATGCGCGGCAACGTATTGGATCTCGCCATCGGCCTCATCATCGGCGGGGCGTTTGGCAAGATCATCACGTCATTCGTCAACGATCTGCTCATGCCGCCGATTGGTTTGCTGTTGGGCAAAGTTGATTTTTCTAGTTTGTATATCAGTTTGTCGGGGCAAGTCTATCCCTCGCTTAAAGCGGCAAAAGAGGCAGGCGCGGCGACGATTAACTATGGATTGTTTCTCAACACCGTTCTCGATTTCATCATCGTCGCCTTCGCCGTGTTTTTGTTGGTGCGCCAAGTGAATCGCTGGACGGCAAAACCCGCCGCCGCGCCGACGACGAAAGATTGCCCTTATTGTTATTCGGCTATCGCCCTCAAAGCAACACGTTGCCCGCACTGCACATCGGAAATTAAGTGAAGTCGTACTTCGTTCAAACTTGGGGATGTCAAATGAACAGCGCGGATTCGCAGCGTGTCGCTTCGGCCTTGGAGAAGATCGGTTATCAGCAAACCGAGACTCTCGATGCGGCGGATGTCATCGTGTTGAACACTTGCGTCGTGCGCCAACAAGCAGAAGAGGCGGCGATTGGCAAGATCACTTGGCTCGCGCCGCACAAAGCACGCAAGCCCGATGTGGTGATCAACGTCATGGGCTGCATGGTCGGCATCAAAGGCGGCGACAAACTTAAACAAATTTATCCTTACGTGGATGTTTTCTCGCCGCCGTCTGAACCCGCGCCGCTTCTCAAATTTTTAGCAAAACGAGATGGGTTATCGGATCGTGAGATCGAAACTGTTCAGCGATTCGTATTGCAAGATGATCTCACAACGATCCTCAATCCAAGCGATGGCGAACTGATTCTGCCGCGCGCCCAACTAGGGGTTGCCGTCACGGCGCATGTCCCGGTCGTCTATGGATGCTCTCACGCCTGCACCTTTTGCATTATTCCATTTCGACGCGGCGTGGAACGATCACGACCGGTGGGCGAGATCGCCGCCGAAGTGCGATCACTGACGGCGCAAGGAGTCAAAGAAGTGACTCTGCTGGGGCAGATCGTGGATCGCTATGGCAAAGATGTCGCCGATGGTCCCAATCTGGCGCAACTGCTTCGCGTGATCAACGACATCGAAGGGCTGGAGCGTATTCGCTTCCTCACGTCGCATCCGAGTTACATGACCGATGAATTGCTCGACACCGTTGCCGAACTTCCAAAAGTGTGCGAGCAGATCGAAGTGCCGCTGCAAGCGGGTGATGACGACGTGCTGGCGAACATGAAACGCGGTTACACCGCCGACGACTATCGCCGCCTCGTCGAGCGCATCCGCCAACGCATCCCTCATGTGGCGATTGCCACCGACATCATCGTCGGCTTCCCCGGCGAAAGCGAAAAACAATTTCAGCGCACCTACGATCTTCTCGCCGATCTGAAATTAGATGTGATTCATTTAGCGCGTTACTCGCCCCGCCCCGGCACCGTTGCCGAGCGGCGCATGACCGACGACGTGCCTGAAGAAGAAAAATTGCGCCGCTTAAAAGCATTAGACGAAATGCAAGCGGGTGTGTTAGAAACACTCAACGCCAAATTCAAAGACCAAACGGTTGAAGTGCTGGTCGAAGAGAATCACAAAGGCAAGTGGACAGGTCGCACACGCAACAACAAGATCGTTTTCTTTGAAGACGAAGCAAATTGGCAGGGGCGATTGGCACAGGTGAAGATCACCGAGACCACGCCGTGGAGTTTGCGCGGAGTGGTTCAAAATGCTGTCAACGGATTTCCGGAACCGATTGAGCGGATGATGGTATTTACAGAACGCTGATAACAACAGCGTTCTATTTTTCTCGCGCGCTATACAACTGGGCTTACACGAGATAAGATGATTTCATCACGAATGACTCGAATGAGCGAATATCTCGAATGTTTTTTTATTGCTCTATTCGATAAATTCGTATATTCGTGACATTCGTGATTAAAGTGTTTAAGTTCAGTATGAATCGTTTCATCGTCGTCCTCCTCGCCCTCACACTCTCCTCTCTCGCCTGCACCCTCAACCCAAGCGGAGTCGCCACCAGCGTGCAAGGCACTGTCTTCGCCGCGCAAACTGAAACAGCGCAACGGCGTCCGACGGAGACCGCCACACCCACATCCACCTCCTCTCTCACGCCAACGATCACGCCCTCCCCCACCTCAACCTTCGATCCGTTTTTAGGTTTTCCGTTGGCGCTTGCTAACGACGCCATTGCCATCTACGAAGGACCGGGCTTCAATTATTTCGTCATCCTATATTTTCGCAAAGGCGATAGCGCCGTCATCGTCGGCAAGAGCGCCGATGGCAAGTGGTGGTTTGTCAAGATTCTCGATTCGGCGATTCGTGACGGATGGATTCGGGTTGAAGATGTGACAGCGCAAGGCAGCACGACTCTGATTCCGCTTGTGACGCCGCCACCTACTTATACACCCTCACCCACACCAACCTTCACGCCCACACCCACCCCAACGCCAACTTTCACCCACACGCCGACGAACACACCCACTTCAACGGATACGCCAACGCTGACGCCGTCGCTGACTCCCACCAGCACGCTCACCCTCACACCGTCTCTAACACCAACGCCGACGAACACTTTTACACCATCGCCTACCTTCACACCGAGTCAAACTTTCACACCAACGATTACACCCACACCTTCACACACACTTACACCGTCGAACACGTCCACGTCATCACCTACGCCCACGTCATCAAACACGCACACTCCTTCTCACACACCGACAACTACGTTCACGGCAACACATACAACCGTCCCCGCTGCAACGAATACGTTCACCCCAACACCCACGCCCACGCCGACGGCAACCCCTTAAAAAAGGAGACGACCCATCGGGTCGTCTCTACGTAAGGGCAGGGCTCGCCCCTGCCCCACTGGACCGCCCGCAGGGCTCGCCCCTGCCCCACTGGACGACCGCAGGGCTCGCCCCGGCCCCCCTGGCC
>CAKKQG010000351.1 GCA_919901875.1 Anaerolineales bacterium | reverse complement strand
CTTTCTGATTTATTAATTCCACAGAGAGTCAAAACGTCATGTAGTTTACTTAAATCGTAACTGCTCACGACTTTTTTAGAAAAAAGGTGTTGTAAGCAGTATGATACCAGAGACGGTCAAGACACCGATAGAGGAGCTATCGCGGGAAGAATTAATTGCGTTGCTCTACGAGTTGATGAACAGAGTTCATGAACTGGAAGAGAAGTTGCGTTTGAAACAAACACCGACGACCTCAAAGAATTCGTCACAACCGCCATCGCGGGATTTCAAGGGCGAGAAAAAGAAGCGCAGGCGAAGCAGAAAGAAGGGCGCGAAATTCGGGCACGAAAAACAAGAGCGCGCGTTGGTAGAGAAGCCGGACAAAGTGTTCTACGCGCTTGTGGACAATTGCCAAACGTGTCATATCAACCTGTTAGATCAAGTACCAACGCAGGTTATCCGCCGTCAGATTACAGAGTTGCCAGAGTTCCAACCTGTGGTGATCGAAACGCAGCAATATGAAGTGATCTGTCCATGTTGCTGCGAAGTGCAACGGGGGAAACTGCCAGAAGGCTTGGAGGCAGGACGCTATTTTGGTCCGCGTTTGGAAGCGACAGTGACAACGTTGCATCACGAACATCATGTTGGATTTGATCGGCTCGTCCAGTTATGCGGCGAGATATTCAATCTGCCGCTGAGCGAAGGCGGAGCCGTATCGATTGTCAAACGGGCGGGTAAAGCGGCGTTCGGCGAAGCGGAAAAGATCGGTGAGAAAGTTCGCCACGGCAAGGTCGTCGGCAGCGACGAAACCCACGCACGCGTGCATGGATTAAATTGGTGGCAATGGGTCTTTGTCAGCGAGAATTGCGAATATCACTTGATGATGCCCAGCCGCGGTTACGATGTGATTGAGACATTCATGCGCGATTGCGAAGCGGAAGTTTGGGTGTGCGACTGCTGGAAGCCACAGTTGAACGCGCCTGCAAAAATGTGCCAGATTTGCTTGGCGCACCAGATCCGCAACTTGCAGAGTTTGATTGAGAAACGCCCACGCTTGGCATGGGCAAAAGATATGCAAGCCTTGTTCCGAAAAGCGATCCATCTGGGAAATCGCCGAGAACAAATGACAGAAAGAGGATATCAAAGGCAGGTAACGATCATCGAGAAGAAATTGGATAAACTGCTGAAACGAAGGTTCAGCGGATTGGGAACAAACCTGCTGGAACGCTATCGAACGCGGCGCGATTCACTCTTCATCTTCTTGCACCGCGCTGATGTGCCCGCTGACAACAATGCCTGTGAACGCGCCTTGCGTCCGTCCGTGATTCATCGCAAAGTCATGGGAAGTTTCCGCTCCGACTGGGGCGCTCAGACATATGCCGCTTTAGCCACTGTCCTGAACACTGCAAAACGCAACGGCGAGAACGCCTTTCAAAAATTGGTGCAGTTGATGGGGACGCCCATCTTGCCTTTCCTGCTTCAACCAGATTTTGCGTGAGCAGTTACGTTTTTTTTAGCAGTAAACGCACGGTCTCTGGTGAGACGCGTGTCACAATGCCATCT
>CAKKQG010000350.1 GCA_919901875.1 Anaerolineales bacterium | reverse complement strand
AAGACTCGCAATGACGCTGAGCAGTCACTACTTGTGGTCATTCGTTTTGCCAATCTGCACAGTGATCCGTGATGCGCCTAAAGCCTGCCCCAATTCACGCGCGGCGATCTGTGTCACGTCTTCTATCGTCGTTGCGGTTTGAATCTTTTCGTTGATGGCGTTGAGCAGCGATTCGAAACCTGCTTGTCGTTGGGCTTGAGTGTAGGAACGGGCATTTTGCAATCCAATGGCTACTTGGTTGGCAATCGCTTGCAGCAGATCTATGTCGTCGGGTTTAAGCCCGTTGACGATGTTGTGTTGAATATCCAGCACGCCCAATACTTTCGTGCTGAGCGTAATGGGCACGGCGGCTTCCGCGCGGGTGTCGGGTAGTAATGTGTTGGGTAACCACTGCGGATCTTTCGAGACATCCGGCACCAGTACCGTTTCATTTTTACTAGCGGCGCGCCCGACGAGACCGCGTCCCACGGGGATGCTGTGTCCACGCATCAACATCAATCGCCCGACATCGCCGGTGCCGCCCATCATGATTAAGTTTTCGCCCGCCGCATCCAACAGGTAAATATGGGCGTGATAATAGTTGAATGCCGATTGCACTTCGTCTACAACCGCGCTCACCAAACTTTGTTCGTCGAGAATGGTGGAGAGGCGGCGGCTGACTTCGGTGCTGGCGGCGAGGGCTTTGGTGCGGTCGGCAACGCGCGTTTCCAACGAGCCAATGAGTTCGCGCAAACGGGTGATCATGTTGTTGAAGGCAGTTGCCAGTGTGCCAATTTCGTCGTCGCGGCGGATGTTCACCGTGCGATCAAGGTTGCCGGCTTCGATCTGTTCGGCGACCTGCGCCATCTCGACGATGGGGTTCGAAATACTGCGGGTGATGAAGAAGGCGGCGATCATGGCGAGGGCGATCAAAAAGGCCGAGATGCTGCTGCCAACCAGTAAGAGAAAACGAGAATTTTCAAACGCTTCGGATTGTTCTTGTTCGGCGATCAGCGCCAGTTGTAAATCGGGCAGCCACCGATAATGCCCGACGACCAGGGTGTCGCGGTAGCTGCTGTAAATCCCGGCGCTCTTCGCCTGTCCATTGATCGCGGCGTTTGTGGCGCTGGTGCGGATGAATGTGGAGCCGGGTGTGCCGAAGTGTGTCTCGGTCAGCAAAACGAAATTGGGGTTGACCAAATAGATTTCGCCTGTTCTGCCCAACCCGTTGCGATCCGACACGAAGCCGTCTAACACTGCCAAGCTGGCGCGACCTAATAAGGCGCCTAAGGGTTTTCCCTGTTCGGTGATCGGGCGGGTGGCGAGAACAGAGAAATGACCGAGGGTCTCTGAAAATGCCGGCGGCTGTAGGCTGACCTCTTGCAAGATCTGTTGGAAGAAAGGTTCGTTCCGCAATGTCTTGCCCTCTTGAAAAACATTCGTAGACAGAATGATGACGCCATTCGAGTCGATCACAAATAGCTCTTCGTAAAGTCCGCGTAAGATGATCGCCTGTCGCAGGCGTCTGCTTACCGTGCTGTAAGCCGATTTAAACTCGGCGCTGTCGGGCGGAGCTTTTACCAATGTCAGAAGACGTCCCTCCTCATCCAACTTCATTTCAACATCCAAATTGGATTTTAATTCATTGACCCAAGCATTGATCTGACTCTCTTTGATCGCCGCCACTGCTTGCAGGCGGTTGACCGTTTCATTCTCGGCATTGCTATTGCCGATGATGGCGTCACTGGAGGCGGTGACAAGCGCCGGCAGCAACACGGCAGCGGCAAATGCGGCAAGCAACCGTGTTCGGATCGAGCCGATGCGTAAGACGCGAATGAGCAAAACAAAATTCCCGAGGCCGCCGGCAAATGCCGAAGCGGGCGCAAGAATACTTAAGAATACAGATTGGGTAATGTCATAGCGGGGCAACAGTGCCACATCGTCTATGAAGCGAATGGCGGCGAAGAGGATCGCCAAAGGCAACCAGACGACCCAGCGGTTCGGCAGTGTCAGGCTTCCTAAAAACACGATGAGCAAAATGCCACCGATGATCAGATACAAGGTGGCATTAGACAAGAACACTTGAGTGGCGGTATAGCTGAAAATCACCGCGCCGATCATGATAGACCCCGCCAGCCCGGTGTTGCCGCCTCGCACAAAAGAATAGGCGAAGGGCAAGGTGAGCCCGGCAGCCAAGAATGTCAACATCACCGCCAGTATTTGCCACGCGCCAATTTGCATATAGGCAATGAAGTAGGCAACGACAATCGCCACGACCAGCACCGCGCTGAAAATGATCATGCGCTCTGTTGAAGTCTGACGTTGCTTTGCTTGTTGATCTGCTAATGGAGTCGTGAGTGGAGTCATAGAAACCTTTTAAATAGGTAGCGTCACGCTGAAGCAGCTGCCTTCGCCCGGTGTACTCTCGACGCTGATCTTACCGCCATGTTGTTCAACCACTGCCTTCACAATTGCCAACCCCAAGCCGTTGCCTTCGATGTCTTTGGTCTCGTCACTTCGCGCCCGATAGAACTTATCGAAGATGTAGGGCAGATCATTCGCGGCGATGCCGATGCCCGTATCTTTGATCAGGATATTAACGAGCGTCTTCTCGATCTCAGTGGACACCGTCACTTGCCCTCCATCGGGTGTGTACTTCACCGCATTGCCGATCAAATTCCGGAGGACCTGTCTTAAGCGCAGCGGGTCAACCCTGAGCAATGGGCGTTCGTCTGTCGGAATGATGGTCAACGTTTGGCTCTTCGCCGTCGCCTGCATCTTGAATTCATCCGCGACCCCGGCGACCAGCTCTACCAGATTGCACTTCTCATGTTTAGACTCGATGCCCAAATCAATTCGCGCCAACTCGATCAAGTTTTGGATCAACTCATTCATGTGGTTCGCCGCCAACTGAATGCGTTTGATGAATTCGGCTTGCTGTGGCGTGAGCGATCCGGCTCTCTCCATCAATTGCGTATAACCCAGCACAGAGGTCAACGGGTTTTTTAGATCGTGAGTCGCCGTCGCAATGAATTCATTTTTCACCCGATCTAAATCTTTGAAGTGCGACACATCATGCAGCACGGCAACTTGCCCGCCCTCCTCAATGGGCGTGACCCGCGTGGAGAATGTGCGCTTATCGGGCCAACTGATCTCGTTCTGCACGGCGCTTCCTGATTGCCTAGATTGTTCCAGCAAGCGGATCAGTTCATCGTAACCGTGATTCGGCGGCAGCAAGTGACCCAACTTGGTTTCTACATCTGTGAACAAGAGCTCTCCGGCGGGGTTGACCAACTGCAAACGGCCACTCGAGTCGGTCACCAAGATGGCATCTGCCGCGCTATTCAACACCGCTTTAAGACGGCGCTGTTCTTGTTCAACCGATTCAAAGAGGCGGATGCGTTCAAGCGCTCCGGCAATTTGCGCGGCAAGCGTTTCCAATAACACCCGATCACTTTCTTGAAATGCGCCGGGGCGCGTGTGATGAATGGCGATGACCCCGCTCATCTTCGCTTCCCAAAAGAGAGGGACGGCAACTGCCGATTGCACGACACGGTGTGAGGCGTCGCCCTCCATCGTCCCCGAGGTTTGTGCCGGTTGCCCGGTCTTGGCGACTTGCTGCGGCGTGAGCATTAACATCGAATGTGGCAAATCCTTGCTGCTATCGGCGCAACTTCGCAGAGTCAATGTATCGTCGGCGGTGAGCCACAATGAAACGACGGGATAGCCCAGCAAGGCTTGAATCAACTGGGGTGTGCGTTCAAACAATTCAGCTGAAGCGGTAAAGAGGCTGATCTCGCGCGTGATCTGGTTGATGGCGACCAGTTCTTTCACGCGTTTGTGTTCCACATAATAGAGCTGCGCGTTCTCAATGGCGATGGAGGCTTGGCTGGCAATTGCCTGCATCAATGAAATATGATCTTGATTGAAGTAACCCACGCTGCTATGGGTCAGCGTGAGCGTGCCTAACACACCGCGGCGGCTGAGGAGTGGAACCGTGATGGCGGATCGGACGTTGCCGCCGTTCAATTCGACCCAACGCGGATCGTTTGTCGTATCTTCAATAGTAATGGTCTGGCGATTGGCAACGACGTGGGCAACGACGCCTTCCGAGATGAGCCGGTTCTTGGCATCCTGCAGCATCTCCGAATCTTTGCGCGGTGTGTAAAACTCAAAATGAATGCGCCCATCAGGTTCAAAGATAATTAAATAGCCGTCGGTTGCATTCAGCGCCTGTACCGTGCGTTGGAGTGTAATGTTTGCCAACTCTTGTACATCAAGCCGCGCGCTCAAATCCTGACCAATATCTGGCAACAAGCCCAATTCCCGGTTGCGGCGGCGCAGCGCATCTTCGGCGCGCTTCACTCGCAGTTTGGCGCGTACCCGTGCCGCCAACTCGCGCCAATCGAATGGCTTGGTGATGTAATCATCGGCGCCCAAACCCAAACCGAAGCGCACATCTTTAGGTTCGATGCGTGCCGCCGTGATGACGATGACCGGAATATGAGCAATGAGAGGATCGGCGCGCATCTCCTTCAGTACTTCAAAACCGTCTTTCTTTGGCATGTTCACATCAAGCAGAAGCAGGTCGGGTGTTGCCGCGCGGAGTTTCTGGAGTGTTTCCTCACCATCGGCGGCAGTGATGAAGGCATACCCTTCGTTAGATAAACGTGTCGCTAGCAGATGCAAGTTATCGGGTCGGTCATCGGCGATGAGGATATTGAATTGTTCGTGAGTGACGGCCGGTTGACCGGCGGTTGTCGGCTGAATGGGATGGAGGCCATCGAGTACACGCCCGACGATGGTGATGATTTTTTCGGGTTGAACGGGCTTCACCAGGTAGTCGTTCACTTTAAGGCGGCGCGCGGTGGCGGCAAGACCCGGGCTGTCGTAAGCCGTGATCAGAATCGTGTGCGCCGGTTCACGTTCTCCTTGAAGTTTCTCAACCAGTTCTAAGCCGTTCATGCCGGGCATGATGAAGTCGGTGATCAACACATCCACCGGATTGTTGCCGATCATCTCCAATGCCTCTTGACCGGTGCGGGCGGTCATCACTTGCGTCGGGTTTTTCAGTTGACCCAAAGCGCGCGCCAACATGGAGGCGGTGTTCGGGTGATCATCTACGATGAGGATTCGTGCTTTGGGGAGAGTCGAAGAGTCGGTCATATCTTAATGCTACTTTATTTCTCGCCGAGCTTTGTTAGTGTTGGTGAGAAATGGTTGGGGAAAGTTAGGATAGCAAATGGCTGATGGCAAATGGCGAATGGCAAGGCTATCTGCTATCAGCCATCTGCTATCGGCTATTCGCCATCAGCCATCTGCTAATCTACCACCAGACGATAGCCAACGCCTCGCATATTAACGATATATTTTGACTTGTCGGGATCAGGTTCAAGCGCCTCGCGCAGTTGATGAATGTGCCACTTGGCAAGGTCTTTTGCCTGAAATGACTCGGTCTGATACCCTTGCGCTTCATTGACCAGTGTTTGATAGTCTACGGTGTTAGGCGCATGACGCGCCAAGACGGCTAAGTAATCGAAAGCGGCGGGAGGTAGTGAGAGGACTTTATCGCCCAACGTGCCGCGCCGCGCTTGAAGATCGAGGATGAGCGTGTGATGTTTAAGGAAGCGTTCACCGCTCGCCGAGGGTGTGGGCGGCACGGCATTGAATGAGGCGATCTGTTTATCCAATTGCGCC
>CAKKQG010000349.1 GCA_919901875.1 Anaerolineales bacterium | reverse complement strand
GAAATGGAAAACCAGCTTGTTGTTTTTGATTTAGCCAATGAACACTACGGAGTGGACATCGCCGCCGTGGAAGGGATCATCAAGATACAGCCGATCACTGCCGTGCCACGCGCACCGTCTTTTGTGGAAGGCGTGACGAACTTGCGCGGCAAAGTGCTGCCGGTGATCGATCTGCATAAACGATTCGGTCTGGTGGGGGTAGAGGCGACGAAGGATACACGCATTGTAGTGGTCGAGATGAACGGCACTACGGTGGGGATTGTGGTGGACGCGGTTAGCGAAGTGTTGCGGATTTCTCCTGAAGCGATTGAGCCGCCCTCGCCCATTGTCACCACAGTCGACTCGGCCTTCATTCGCGGCATTGCCAAGACAAAAGACCGGTTGATCATCTTGCTCGATCTGGGCAAGGTCTTGTCGTCTCAAGAGAAGATCGAATTGCACACGTTGCCAACGGCGGCATGACATGATCGCTCGATTCGGTTGGCGTTTTCACTTGGTGCGTTTCACTCCCACCCGCCTCCTCATTGTGTGCGTGTCGCTCCTATTGTATGCGCTCGTGGATTGGTGGGTAGGTGATGCTTTGGGCGCTATGGAGGATATGCTCGCCATAGGTCCGTTGTTACTGTCCGCTTGGTTTTTAGGTCATGCTGGCAGCATGATGACGTTGGGGATCGTTGTGATTCTGCACTTTGCGCTTTCGTATTCAAACGGCGAACCATTAGCAGCCGCACTGTTCATAAATGATTTGCCCGGCATCGTGGTGGGCTTTGTGATCAGTTTCATCACAGGCTGGTTGAGTGATTTGTTAGCGCGCATGGCTGAAGAGAATGCCAAGCGACAGAAGGTTGAAGCTGAACTACGTTTGCTCAATGAGGAGTTGGAACAACGCGTGTTGGATCGCACACAAGAGCTTGGCGAATCGAACGAGAGGATAGAGCGGGCAAAGAAAGAATGGGAAGCGACCGTGGACTCGCTCTCCGATTTAATTTTGTTGACCAATGAAGAAGGTAGTGTAGTTCGTTGCAACCGCGCCACGGTGGATCGTTTTCAAAAAGAATACGATGACGTGTTGAATCATCCTCTGTCCGATTTGTTTTGTGACGAAGGAAAGGATTGCCACGCTGTGTTTGTCACGCCCTCGGTAGAATATCAATTTCAAAACCTAGCGGGTTGGCATCATATTCTTAATCATCAGGTGCAGTGGGACGATGGCAAGTTGTATTACGTTCACATTATTCGTGACATCACGGCGCGAAAACAGATGCAGGCGGCGATGATCGAGTCGCAGAAGATGGCCGATCTTGGAACGTTGTCAGCCGGTGTGGCGCACGAGATGAACTCGCCGTTGCAAGTGATCATCGGCGTGAGTCAGATGGCGCTGCGGCAAATGAGTCCCACTGCGTTGGAGACCGATCCACTGCGATCTGATCTTGAAATGATCTGTCGCAACGGCTGGCGCTGCGCCGAGATTGTGCGATCCCTCCGCGCTTACGCTCACACTTCCTCCGACCTCTATGAGCCAGCCGACCTCAACGAGATCGTTCGCGATACATTGCTCCTCACCGCACATCAACTTAAAAGTTGGTCCAACATTTCTGTCGTCGCCGATCTCGCCCCCGACTTGCCTAAGATGGAATGTGATCGCAATCGTATTGTGCAAGTGTTGATTAATTTGATGACGAATGCGCGCGACGCCATGCCCAATGGCGGCGAGATCGCACTCCACACCGAGTACGACTCGCGGCAGGGGCGATTGAGGTTGGACGTTTCAGATACCGGAGACGGCATCCCCGAAGCAGTCCTCGGAAAAATTTTCGATCCATTCTTCACCACCAAACCTATCGGACAAGGCACGGGGCTGGGGTTATCTATCGTCGCCGGAATTTTGCGAGCGCATGGCAGCGAGGTGCAGGCGGCGAGCGTAGTAGGCGAAGGCACAAAATTTACGGTGAGTTTTCCGTTGAAGCAAGTGACGCCGCCAACCTCTGACGAGGCGCGCGGCGAGGCGCTAGGCAGGTTTGATGATTCGTATACGAGTTTGCCTTTAGCCAATTTAATTTCAACTTCGGGGTGACTACTCAGCCTAAATTAATCACGAAGAAACAAAGAAGCAAAGATCACAAAGAGTTTAAAAAGTTCGTGAACTTCTTTCCTTTGAGTCTTTGTGATTAAAAAATGCCTGAGCAGCCACACTTCCCGTGAGGAGGCAGCACATGAATAAAAAAGTATTACTTGCCGAAGATGAACGTGACGTGCGCCAGTTTTTGCGCGCCGCGCTTACCGAACATCACTTTGATGTGACCGCTGTTAACAATGGGGCGAACGCGGTCGTTGCCGCAGTGGAACAAACTTTTGATGTTTATTTGCTTGACATGATGATGCCCGGACTCGATGGCGTTCAAACGATTCGTGTCCTTCGCAAAGTGACTCCCCAAGTTCCCATCATCGGGCTGACGGGGTATGTCAGGCAGGGCTTCATGGCGCAAGCCTTGGAGTTTGGCGTGATGTGCCTCAACAAGCCGGTAGTGATAGAGGTGTTAGTGAAAGAGATTGAGGAGGCGCTGAAGAAATGAAGAATGAAGAATGACAAATGAAGAATGAAGAATGAACGAAGAACAAAATCCCAAATCCCAAAAACCAAAATTCCAAATGAACAATAGTGATTGGAGTTTGGAGTTTGAAGTTTGAAATTTGAAGTTTTTTTTGAGAGGTAACTATGTCTCGTATTTTGATCGTTGATGATGAACAAGATTTGGTGAGCTACATCGCCGCCGAGTTGCGCGCGGTGGGCTTCGCCACCGGCGACGCTTACAACGGCGTGGAAGCGGTGCTAAAAGTTTTGGACGATAAACCCGACGCGGTGTTGATGGATATTCGTATGCCGAAGTTGGATGGGCTCGGCGCGTTGCGAATCATCCGGCGTATTGCGCCCGAAGTGCCGGTGGTCATGTTCACCGGGCAAGCCGGGCAAGGCGATATGTTGGAGTCTACGCGGCTCGGCGCGTTTTCTTGCCTTTCCAAACCGTTAGCGATTGAAAAAGTGATTAACACTTTGCGACAGGCAATGCCTGTTGAAGCGGTTCGTTAGCGCCGAAGAATGGGCGGTGATGCGGCAACATCCACGATATGCTTACGACATGCTCGCCCCTATTGTCTACCTGCGTCTCGCGCTCGATATTCCATATTGCCATCACGAAAAATGGGATGGCACAGGTTACCCACGCGGCTTGAAGGGGGAACAGATTCCATATCCGGCGCGCCTGTTTGCTGTGGTGGATGTGTGGGATGCGCTATCCAGTGATCGCCCCTATCGGCAAAGGTGGCCTGAGCGGAAAGTGCTGGAGTATATCAAGCAACAGACCGGAAAGCATTTTGATCCAAGCGTGGTTGAGACGTTCTTGAAACTGATCGATGCGAAAAATAATTTGTAAAACGGTATCAGAGTGAGATCAAATAGTAAAAGACAAAACAATCGCCTCTTGCTCCAACTTTAATTTGCGTTCTAGTAAATGTGCAATCAACGGCTGCATATCGGCGAGCGAAGGTCGGCGTAAGAGTCGGCTGAGGTTTTTAGAGTCGGCATCAGTCAGGGGCTTTGCCCATTTGGCGTGCGCCTCAAAAGTTTCCACTTCCATCCAATACGGCAGCGCATTTTCGTTTACTTGCTCGCGCAGTTGTGCCAAGATATTTAATCCGCCGTAATCTATATCTGCCCAAACATAAAGCGCCACATCTTCCACGCGCCGCAAAAGATGACGACAGGCGGGCGATGGATTGCCCCACAAACACATCGCGGTTATTTGCGGATTATGTCGAATCAATTCATAGAACGAAGTTTGATTCTCAACGCAGATCAACGATGATGCCGCCAACCTCACCTGTCGCGCCTTCTCTGCTTGCGCCGCCGCCATGCCCACCGATGGATGAAATGTGTCGAGCGATATTTCTCGATCAGCGTTGTCAATGATTTTCCAGGCGCCATGCAGATAAATATGATTCGGATTGGCGACCAAATTTAATTCGCGCAACACTTCATCGTTGTTCAACCCGCGCCACTCGTCGTTGTGCCGCCGCGCCAACGTTGCTACCGCGCCCATCAATATCTCGAAGCGTTTGCTATCGTTGAACACGCGCACGCTAAACACGCGATGCGGAGTCTCTTGGTTAATTTCATCTAACGAAGCGAGCGCGGTCAGCAAATCTCGATTGAAGTCGTCGTCATCCAAACTAAACGGCGCGGGCGATTTTTCTTCGCGCAATTGATCGAGCGCG
>CAKKQG010000348.1 GCA_919901875.1 Anaerolineales bacterium | reverse complement strand
CTTAGAAAGGAGTCACATCATGTTGTGGTTAATACTTGGATTGGTGTTGGGCGCGTTGTTCATTTGGATGGCGACTCGCTCCAACTTTAAACTTACTTGGTACGAATGGATACTGGTAGCGTTAGCGACGATCTTGGCGTTGTTTGCCATTCAGAATTACAGCGCCTCTCTGACCGAACTGGAACCGCGCGCCGCTAACTTTCTGTTGATGATGTTCGGCTTGCCAGCCGTTGTGTTGGCGGCTATCGCCGCCGGGTTAGCCGTCTTCCGCCTCATGCGCAGCAAGAAAGCGTCGTCTCAACCTACAGCGGCAAAACCGTAAGCGAACAGATTCGATTTAAGACCCGAAGGGTGATTCGCAAAACCCTTCGGGTCTAGTCAGAAAGGAACACCGCCATGCCATACTACGATTATCGTTGTCCCGTGTGCAAATCGCGTTTCGAGTCCAAACGCCCGATGGCGCAGCGCGACGCGCCGATTGAATGTCCAACGTGCAAAGGGATGAAAAGCATTCGTCTGATCTCTTTGCCTGTCGCCTTCTCTCAATCTGCCGATGGCAGTGTGAACGTTGTGGGTGGTTCCGCCTGCGGGGGGTGCTCGGCAACATCATGCGGCGGCTGCGCCAGTAGCCGTTAGAGCATCTCCAAATAAAACTGCTCGCCAAGAGGTTTTGTTATGAACAAGATTCGCTGGTTAATAGTGATCGTGGGTCTCGCCATCTTAACGCTGTTGCCGTTGCCGGTGTTAGGTCTAACTGGAAACTCCGGTGTGAGAGAGATCGTCATTCACGCTCGCGCTTTCGAATACACACCAAGCACCATCCACGTCCAACCGGGCGAGCGCGTGCGACTCATATTGATCGCCGACGACGTGACGCACGGGTTGGCAATAGACGGTTATGAACTGCTATTAGAAGCGCACCCTAAACATTTGGATAACCCCAAGGCAACGGCAGAGTTTGTCGCCACCAACGTCGGGCGATTCCGATTCCGCTGCACCACGGTGTGCGGCGCGCTGCATCCTTTTATGATCGGCGAATTGATCGTCGAACCGAATACACCCGGCATGATCATGTCTATGCTGCCAATGGGCATCGGTCTCGGCGGCTTGCTCTTCTTGATCGTCAGAAAAGATTCATCTGATTCACCCTTCGCCCCCACTCGCAAAGGTCGCTTCGAATTGACAAGCATCAAATGGATCAAGTGGCTGCTCCAGCAACGCTGGTTTCAATACGCCCTCTTCGTGCCTAACCTCATCGGCTTCGCCATCGTGCTGTTAACAGCATTCTTTGGCACGCCCATCGGTAGTTCCAATTTTGGAATCATTTTTGTATGGATCGTATGGTGGGCGGCGCTGATCGTCTTCCTCATCCCGTTCGGCGGACGCTTCTGGTGCACCGTGTGTCCGCTGCCCGCCCCCGGCGAGTGGCTCGATCACGGCGCGGTGATCGAAAAAGGAAACGAGTCGCCGCTCTCGAAAGCGGTTCGCAATTGGCCCAATCGTTTGAAAAACATCTGGTTACAGAACGGCGCGTTTCTAGGCGTCGCCATGTTCAGTGCAATTATTTTAACCAGACCACTCGCCACAGGCATTGTTCTCGGTTTGTTTATTGTGGGCGCAGTCATCCTCTCCAAGATGTACGGGCGGCGAGTCTTCTGCCGCTACGTCTGCCCGGTGGGTGGCTTCATCGGTTTGTATTCGATGGTCGCGCCGGTAGAGCTGCGTGTGCGCGATCCACAAATATGTTTATCGCACAAAGAGAAAGAATGTATTCGCGGCAGCGCCGCGGGTTACGGCTGCCCGTGGATGGAATATCCGGGCAACTTGCAGCGCAACGCTTACTGCGGTTTATGCACCGAATGTTTGAAGACGTGCAGCAAAGATAACGTGGTCGTCAACCTGCGCCCCTTCGGTGACGACTTGTTCGTAGATCATCATCGCTTAGACGAAGCCTACAAAGCCATCATCATGTTAACCTGCGCCGCGTTTTACTCGGCGGTCTTCTTGGGACCGTGGGGTTTCTTGAAAGACTGGGCGAACATCGCCACCCTTCCCGGCTTCTTAGCTTACGTTGCCTTGTTCTTGGGATCGAACTTGATCCTCGTGCCACTTTCATTTTATGTGGCGAGTTGGGCGGCGAAAGCCTTTGCC
>CAKKQG010000347.1 GCA_919901875.1 Anaerolineales bacterium | reverse complement strand
TGCACCAACTCATCCTCACTCATATATTTTCCACGGGCGTGAGTCACGTTGCAGTATTGGCAAAACAACTCATCATCCTTCGGACGATTCAATCCCAATTTATTTCGCGCGTCAATTAATTTTTCTACCTGATGCGATGGCAGCGGCGAGACTTTGCCCAACATGCGCGCTTGGGCGATGATCTTCGCCGTATGCTCCAACGTCTCCAACTTCATATACGCTTCCCACACACTGGCGCCCACTGTGAGCGAACCGTGATACGCCAACATGATTCCATCGTGATATTGGATCAGATCAGAGATCGCCGCTTGGTTTTCGGCTGAAGCAGGATTGGCGTACGGTGTGGTGGGGATGGGACCTAAGATGACGACGGATTCGGGGATGATGCAATCGGTTAATGGGACGCCGACGATGGTCAGTGCAACCGCCGTGATCGGGTGGGCGTGTACCACGCCCATCACATCGGCGCGTTGTTTGTAGGCTTCCAAGTGCATCAACAGTTCGGAGGTGGGTTTAAGCCCGGGAGCGGTTGGCGGCAGCACCTTGCCGTTCAAGTCTACGATGATCAGTTGTTCGGGAGTCAAAAATCCTTTAGCCAGTCCAGAGGGTGTAGCGAGTATCCGATCTCTATCCAGACGCGCCGAAATGTTGCCAGCCGATCCATCCACAAATTCAAACTGGTGCATCAATTTGCCCACGCGAACAATTTCGTCGCGCAGGCTCGATTCATTTTGATTCATGATCGGGGAGTTACTCGATTTCTTTTAAACCCAACATGGGGAGCGAGTGTTGTGTGCCGCTGGCGGTCATGGTTAAGATGTTGCCATTGTTTTGCGTTTCGCCGAAGGAATAGAAGCTGGGGATGGCGAGGCGGAAACGAGTCTTTGCCTGTTGGATGATGTCGGGTTTATGGGCGACGGGCGAGATGATGACAAACGTGTCGTCGCCGAACTGTCCCAAGAAATCGTTGTGACGACCCAACTCGTCGAGCAGTTCGGCAAGTAAGAGACCTACCGAGCGCATCACTTCGTTCAAGGCAAGCGCGCCAAAAATATCTTGATAGGGTTCAAGGTTCGCCATTTTCAGTCGAATGATCGCCAGAGCCGGGTCCACCTCGGCTCGCGTGACCTCTTGACGTGAGAGTTCGGTGCTGGGCAAGCCACTGCGCGGATCGGTGAGATCGTTGCGCGCGGCGCGGCTGATGGTGTTCTGCACGCGCAAAAAAAGTTCTTCGAGATCAAAAGGCTTGGCGACGAAATCGTCGGCACCGGCGGCTAAGCCTTTGATCTTGTCTTCTTTGCGATTGCGTTGCGTTCCGAAAATGATGGGCAGGTGGCGCGTGCGCGGCGATTGCCGCAGTTGGTGGCAGACGGCGTAGCCATCCATATCGGGCAAGTTGATATCGAGCAGCACCAGGTTGGGCAAATTGGCGCGGCAAAACTTTATAGCGGTTTC
>CAKKQG010000346.1 GCA_919901875.1 Anaerolineales bacterium | reverse complement strand
ATATTCTTCGACGCCGAGGAAGCCTTCAATTAAATGAACGGTCTCCGCGCTGAGGCGGTTTCCCCATTGGCGCATTTCATCCAGTGGAAAGTGATGCCAGGGCGACCAGTTACGATTCTCCAAGGCGCGACCGAAGTATTCGATGTAATGCTCTAGCAGATCACGATCCAGCATGCGTTGTTTTGCTTCGCGCGTCCAAGGACCTTTGACGATTTCGGGCAGGTGAAATTTAACGGGGAGGTTGTTTTTGAAACGAGGCATTGCCGATCATCCTTTGTCGTTTTGCCCCGAATGTGCGGGCGGGTTTTGAGCAATAATAGCACACCTTACTTTTCACTTTAGCTGGACTTACGCAAAACACGTCAGCGTCATTGCGAGTCTTCGAGAAGCAATCTCAAAGCCTGCCCTGAGCGAAGCCGAAGGGCGTGACCGAGATTGCTTCGTGAAGAACACTCGCAATGACGTTAGCATCGCAATGTGCGTAAGTCCTGAAAGAGTTTCTCAGCGTTCTCCGCGATCTCTGCGGTGAGGTCTTTGGCGTAAACCAAAACGATATCCGATCTAAAAAGGTTAAGCCAAAAGTTGGCGGATGGTGGCACACGCCTCGGCGGCCGACTCACCCAAGAAGATACCGGGGGTTGAGGCGCGAAGCGCCGGATTGATATTAAAGGCGCGACCGCCGAACCCGAAGCGCGGCGCAGGTTTAAGATACGACAACATTTGATGCAGCCGTTTGAGATCGCGCGCTGCCTCCGGCGTGGCGGCAGAGATACAGATCATCGCCGGCTTCTCGGTGCGGGCATAGATCACCACATCATCTATCGGAACATCCGCGCCCAAAAAATCCACGCGGAAGCCGTCGCGGCGTAACAGCACCGAGACCATTAACCCGCCCACATCGTGCCGCTCGTTGGGCGCACAACCCACGGCGATGCGCGGCGCGGCACGCCGCGTGGGATAGGCTTGCAGCAACGTCATCAATCGCCCGCGCATGTAACCCGTCGCAAAGTGTTCAGCCACAACTGAAATTTCCTGACGATGCCAGGCCTCACCGATCTCCGCCATGCACGGCGCCAGCACCTCAACGCAAACCGTCGTGAGATCGAACACAGCGTGCGCCTCATTCAGTATCGAAGCGGCAGAGTCTTCATCGAGTTGGATCATCGCTTGATACAAACGTGAAGCGAACTGTGCCGGTGGTGTTGCCGTCGTGGGTGCGCCGCCGATTTCGATAGCCAGCGACGGCTCCGGCAATGTACCGGCGCGGCGCATCTCCTGAAGAGTCGCCGCCGCCCGGCTGATAGACACCCCCGACTCTACTTGGCGCTTAAGCCAACGCAAAACTGCCACATCACGATCCGAATACAAACGATAGTTGCCGTTGGTGCGATGCGGCTGCAATAAGTTATAACGTCGTTCCCAGGCGCGCAGAGTCACAGCGCGAATGCCTGTTTGAGCGCATGTGGATTTGATAGTGTACTTGGGTTCAACGGAAAGATCGGCGATGGATGTCACGAGAGAAAATTATAACGCGATGTTGAGTGTGACGTTTTTCGTCAAGGTAACCGAACTTCAATCAGTGTGCCGTCACCCGGCGCAGACCGGATCGAAAGTTGCGCCCCGATCAGTTCCGCCCGCTCCTGCATTCCCATCAACCCATAATGCCCGGACGCAACCAAATCGCTCACGCGCTCTGGCGCAACAAACCCCTTGCCATCATCTTCGATCCGCATAACGAATTCTGTTTCGTCAAACATCATCTTCACGTTAGCATGTTGCGCTTCGGCTGAACGGGCGATGTTGTTCAACGCCTCTTGCACAATGCGATAGATGGCGATCTCGTGCGCCGATGTTAAGCGTCGTGCCTGACCCTCCACGACGAATTTTGTTTGCACTTTTGCTGTCTTCTCCAAATCGCGCGCCAACATCTCAATGGCGGGCAACAACCCCAAGTCTTCAAGATAGATCGGGCGCAGAACGCGAATGATGCGACGCACTTCATCCATCAATGACGTTGTCATGCCGCGTATCTCGCTCAAGCGAGTCGCCACATCCGCCGATCCATTTTTGGCGGCGAGCTGCGCCAACTGTGTGCGTTGATCGAGCGCCACGAGCGACTGCACCGTATCATCGTGCAGCTCGCGCGCGATGCGCCGCCGCTCATCCTCTTGCCCGGCAGTGATCATGCTCACGTAACCGCGCAAATTTTTCTGCGCCGCTTTCACTTTATGCGCCATGAGAATCAACTGTGCTTGCAAATGATGAATCTCGGCGATGCCGCCCACCGGTTTTTCAATCGCTTCAAATTTTCCCCAACCCAACTCTGCCGCTTGCTTCTCTAGCAATTGCAATGGTTGAACGATCTGCCGAATGCCGAAACCCAATGCCACCAATGCAAACAACAAAATCGGAATTAGAATCAACGGCGCGGCTTGCGTGGTGCGAAGCACAGGGTTGTCTACTGCTTCCCACGGTTCTTCGATCATCAACGCCCAACCCGTCGGCGCAATCGGCGAGTAAGCCACAACGTGTTCGCCGTCTGATGTTGAAAGATAGATCGATCCGCTCTCGCCGCGCAAGGCTTCGGCAAGTCCGGCGTGTTTCATCAGATCCGTGGGTGCTTTGCCCGCTTGATACAACACACGCCGTTCACGATCCACCATCACGGTGAAGGCTTCACTCGTGGCGGGGAAAGCGTCGGCGAGCGCGCGCGCGGCAAGGTGAGAAGGAGAAAACGCCCCCACGGCGGTGACGCCGCCACTCGCCGCGCTGACGATCATCAGCGGGTTACCGTCTTCAATTAAAATTTCCGGAGTGAGAGATCGATTCTTCCAATTAGGTGAGGCGGCGATCACTTTGCTATCTTTGATTAAAACGAGACCGCCATCAAAATCGTTGAGGATGAAGTTGTAATCAGCCAACGCCTGCTCAGGGGATGCCGCCTGTGCCGCGTGAAGCGCCAACCCACGTAGTGCCGCAGTGCGATGAAGAAGCTGTTCAGTGATTGCCGTTGAAGCGGCTTTGACGGCGCGAGCGTCGCGCTCGCCGACAAGAGTGCGCATCGCTTGTTGATGAAGAGTCAGACTCCAATACAACACGCAGAACAAGACGATGGCGAGTGGTAGAAGGATGAAGAAAAAAAGTTGGAGCGTGAGCCCTTGCCCGCGTGAGGTCATGGTAAGGTAAGTAGAGCAAGTTGGCAACTTGCCCTACGACACGGAGGGAATCCAACCGAGCGACACGGCGCGCATCACGGCTTCGGTGCGGCTGGCGGCATTGAGCTTGTCGTAAATTTTTGCCAGATGTCCTTGCACAGTGCGATCACTAATCGAAAGTTCGACCCCGATGGCTTTATTCGTGTAACCTTTTGCGGTGAGGCGCAACACTTCGAGTTCACGCTCGGTGAGTGACTCAACCGGCAATTCGGAATCATCTCTATTCGGTTCGGCCAGATGAGCGATGAGTTTGCGCGCCACAACCGGATCGAGCACCGATTGCCCTTCGTGAACGGCTTGCACCGCTTCGACGATCTCGTGCGCCTCCGCTGTTTTCAACACATAACCGTTTGCGCCCGCTTGCAGCACGGCACGGATGTAAGGCTCGTCGTCAAAGGCGGTGAGAATTAAAACGCCAATCGGCAAGCGTTCAGATCGAATCGCGCGCGTGACCTCAATGCCAGTTTGATTCGGCATTTGAATATCCAACACCGCCACATCGGGTTTGTGTTCGCGGATGAGTCGCAACGCTTCACTGCCATCAGACGCTTCGGCGAGAACGATCACGTTGCCGCTCATCTCCAGAAATTCGCGGATGCCTTTACGCACGACAGCGTGATCGTCGGCAAGGATCACGCGCACCGCTTTCGTTGTGTCAGTCATTGATTAGAGTATCCAATACAAAATAATCTCGTTGAGTCCAACGAGTAGAAAAATAATCCCGGCGACTCGTTGTATCCACACGTCCGCCGCTTTGAAACGGGCGATGAATTGACTCATATTCACCGCGCCCGAAGTCATCAACCACGCCAATCCTAACACAGGCAGGGCTGTGCCGATGGCAAAGATACTTGGAAAGATAATTCCACCTGTGGAAGTAATCGCTAAAGGAATCGTCAGACCGAAGAACAACCAAAACAGAGTCGGACAAAAGGCAAAGGCAAATGCCGCGCCCAATAGATACGATGGGACTATGCCGTTTTGTCTACGCGCTTTTTCCTCAAGCCAACTAGAAAGGCGATCCCCAATAGCGAGTCGTGATTGAAGCACACCTAACATCAACAAGCCAACGATGATGAGCAAGGGACCCATCGCGCGCCGCGTGAAGATAATGACGGGGATCGCCGTGCGGCTCACTTGATCGATCTGCCAGCCCAATAACACGATGACGCCGCCGATGAGCAAATACACCGTCGCCTTGCCCAAAACGAAAGCCAGGGTCTGCGCCCACATCTTTCGTGAGTCGGCAGCCCGTCGTGAGAGAAAAGCTAACGCGGCAACGTTGGTGCTTAATTGGCACGGCGCCACCGCACCGATCAATCCGAAGAGCAAAACAGAAATGAGGGGAATGTTGATCGAGTCAGCCAGATCGCCGAGAGGGAGCGTGAGCAAATTTGCCGGACTACTTAAGAGCGCATAGTATTGTCGAATCAATTCTGCCATAAA
>CAKKQG010000345.1 GCA_919901875.1 Anaerolineales bacterium | reverse complement strand
TATTCCATTGGCGATGGACGCCGGTATGACCACGCGCATTTTCGCCATCCCAAAGCTGACGGCGATGCATTTGATCGTCGGCATTGGCTTGCTGGCATGGCTGGCAGATTCGACGGTGACGCCGACTCTGCCGCGCCGCATCTGGATCGTCGTGAGTGCGTGGTTGGGTTGGCTTGTGATCACCACCGTATTTGCGCAATCAGCGGCGCGGAGTTGGTTTGGCAGTTACGACTGGCAATTGGGTCTGCTAACGCAAATGGGGTTGATGGGCGTCGCCTGGTTGACGTTAATTTCTATCCGCGATGTTCGCGCGGCGCGAGTCGTCCAGTGGGCGATTGTCTTTACCAGCATCCCGGTCATCCTCTATGGCGCGATGCAGTTTTTTCAACTGGATCCATTTAAATGGCAAGGTTGTTTTACGGCGCAAGTATTTTCCACGTTTGGCAACCCCAATTATTTCGGTGGATATTTGGCGATAGTAGTGTTGCTAACACTTTCGGCGTGGTTGGATTCAAATAAAATGTCGGCTCGACTAGGGTTGGGTGTTTTACTCGTCGCGCAAGCATGGGGTTTGTGGGTTACATCTTGCCGCAGCGCAATCGTCGCTGTTGCAGTGACTGCGCCATTGCTGATCCTTTGGCGCTGGCGTTTTAATTTGTGGCAAGCGCGAATCGTGTTATTAGGAATCCTAATCGCTTCTATGATTGGAACATTCGTGGTGACGACTCAAGGTGAAAAGATCGTTGAGGTGTTATCGGCGAGAGGGGATAGCGAGATTCGTCCGTTGACGTGGGGATCGGCGGCGCAGGCGGTGGCGGCGCGCCCGTGGATCGGCTGGGGGTTATCATCCTTTGATCTGGCACTCGTTGATCATGCCACACCATCTTTCACAGCGCGGATGAATGAGAACGTTGCCTGCCGCGGGCAAGTGATTGATCGCGCGCACAATCTAGGGTGGGAGTTGTTAGTGGAAGTGGGTGCGCCCGGTTTTGTATTGTGGCTGATGATGATGGCGTTGTTGGTGGATGTGATGTTAAGCGCGGCAGCGGGCGACGTTGAAAACAGGAATTTGATTTTCGCGGGCGTGTTGGCGTTATTGAGTTATGTGATCCATCAACTCTTTAATCCAAGTGATCTCGGCAGCTTGATTATTTTTTGGTGTGTGCTGGGTTGGACGTTGGCGCTCAGCCTGCCGCGAGTCGAGAAACAGAATCTGTATGCGCGTTACATAATGCAAGCATTTTTGATCGTTGCCGCGTTTGGGGCGGGATATGGATTATGGACGTGGATCGGGACGTTAAGAAAGTAGAGACGTTCGCGAAGCGTGCAACGTGTGCGCCAGACTTCCGAAGTCTCGCAGACTTCGGAAGTCTGGCGCAGTTTCTTTATTGTCCGGGTCCCGTTCCAACGGGTTGCGGTTGTGGCGTTGATGTTGATGAGATGATGCCTCGCACTTCTTGACCGGGCAAGACAAGGATCCAATCTTTGATCTCATGTCCCTGCATGTTACGAACGATTGGCGGGATTGGTGGGATGATCAAAATTTGCAACGAAGTCATCGAGTAAACGACGCCTAGATAAGAGAAGGAACAGATCTGTTGCGTTTCCAAACACGAAACGGCGATCTGTTTCAAATCGGCGTTGTAGTACACACCCAAGTAAGAACCGCGCACCGATGCCGCGCCGATAGGCGTTTCGACTTGCATGCTTCCACCGCTGAGCGTGATCCATACTTTACCTAATGTCAGGAACAAGCGTGTAACCGGACTCGAGGGTTCGAGTTGCGTGATCGTGAACAGAGTCTTGGGTGAGACGCGGATGATGGTGCCATCGTTGATGTCAATGCGCGCGTTGCCGCGATCTTGAGTGCGAACCGTGCCGCCCACACTCAACACTTGACCGATCACGGCTTGCCCTTCCGCCGCATTTGCCGTCAAGCGCGTGAAGACATCACTGGGTAGATCGGTCAACTCTGCCACTCGCGCCGTGCGCGGTCCTCTTTGGGTTGGCGCCCGGGTGGGCGTGGCGATGATGGTTTGCGGCGCCGGAGCAGCAGAGACAGTAAAGTTGCTGAACACGGCTCCGGCAAAAACCACAAGAACCACGATAACGATTCGCACAATTGAAGTTTTATTGATAGATGGTTTCATAGTGTCCTCCAAAAAATTACATACCACTCATCTGGATAATTGTTTTCAGCGTGTGCCATGCAATCAACATATCCAGCCACAACGAACGATGTTTAACATAGAACAGATCATACTCCAATTTCGTTGCCGAGTCATCTACCGTGGCGGCGTAAGGATAATTGATCTGTGCCCAACCCGTTAGACCGGATTTCGCCACTAAGCGAAAGCGATAAAACGGTATGCGCGATTCTAGCATGGAAATAATTTCGGGGCGTTCCGGGCGCGGACCGATCAGACTCATTTCATCTATTAATACATTCCAAAATTGCGGAACTTCGTCCAATCGGGTGCGCCGCAAAAAACGTCCGACCCGAGTCACACGCGGGTCGTTTAAATCTGCCCAGCGAACCTGACCATCTTGCTCGGCGTCTTGATACATCGTGCGGAATTTGATCAACTTGAACACGCGCCCGTCGCGCCCGAGTCGAGTTTGTTGATAGAGGATCGGCAAGCCGCTATCCAACCAGATGGCGGCGGCAACCGCCGGAAAGATCGCCGCCAAAAAGATCAAGCCAACACCGCCGCCGACGATGTCCAAGGCTCGCGCATAGCTGCGCATCCATTTCGATTCTAAAAATAGATCAACCCCGTTTGCGTCGAGATGATCGAGCATCACACGCCCCGTGAGGTGTTCATAGAATACTGTGAATGGAATGATTCGTATCTGGTGCTGCCGACATTCCAATAATACTCGCAGAAGATGATCGTCTAGTGCGTGATGGAACAGAACATCGGTCACGCCGAGCGATTTGAGGCGCGCCACAAATTGATCGGCGGTGACGCCGCCAACCGCTCCCACACCGACGATTGTGTGAGATTTTGATCTCAACGTGGATAGAGCCTGAGAGATAGTTGCATCGCCGATGATATAGAGTTTGCGGCGGAAGGGTTGGGCAGTGAGAATCGAAATGCACAACCATCGCGCGCTGAAAGAAGCGAGGGCGCAGGCGGTGATAAAATACAAAATGAAAATGTCGAGGGTAACGACAAGAGTGAACGCCGTGATTACGCTTGCCGTTAAGCAGGTGATGTTGAGTGAGTGGCGCAGCTGTGTCGCGCGGCGTGGATCGAAAAACGTGGCGGCGATGATCGCCCACACCGGAATGATCCACACGGCGCGCGCGGATGATGGGTTGTTGAATGTGACGGCTAACGCGGCACAGGCGGCGGCACAATCGGCGAGGAAGAAGATCAGCCGAGATGGATCGTAGAGTGGTGTGATCAGATTTGATCTCATAACGCATAATACACATATCAAGAAATGATGCGGCATGTCAATGATGTTTTGGGTTAATAAACTATGACCGTTCCTGTATACGACTCGGCGGCGCGCGGCTTTTTGATCGTGGAAGAGATTCGTGAGTTGTTTCGCTTCCGCGAATTTTTGCGTTTGGCGATTCTTCACTCTGTCGCCAAACGTTACAAGCGCTCGGTGTTGGGCGTGTTGTGGACGCTGCTAAATCCGTTGCTGACAATGGCTGTGCTGACTTTTGTATTTTCGGCGGCGTTCAGCAGCTCGCTGCAACGATACCCTATTTACTTGTTGACCGGAATCATCTTTTGGCAGTTCTTCAGTCAGACAACGGTGCAAGCGACTCACTCGTTGGTATGGGGATCAGGTTTGCTTAAGCGTGTCTATGTGCCGCGCAGTATTTTTGTGGTGGCGGCGGCGGGCGGTGGATTGGTGAATCTGATCGTGTCGGTGATGATGTTGATCGTCATCATGGCGATCCTGCGTCAGCCATTTTACGTGACAGGGTGGTTCTTGCCGGTTGCTATTTTGCTGCTTGCCATGTTCACCTTAGGCGTGGGGTTGTTCGTCTCGGCCTTGGCGGTGCAGTTCACCGACGTGGTGGATATGTATCAGATGGTGATTCAAATTTTGTTCTGGTTCACGCCGATCATGTACCCTAAAACAGTTTTGCCGGAGCAGTACGTGTGGCTTATCAATATTAATCCGTTGTATCACTTGTTGGAACTTTTTCGTGCGCCGCTTTATAACGGTTGGATACCCGGACCGAACACAATAGCGGCGGCAGCGGGCGCGTCGGTGATCTCGCTCTTGATGGGATGGTGGTTTTTTATCTGGCAGGCAGATCGGATCGTGTATCGGATTTAGCCAACTGAATTTATGCAAGATAAGATGATTTCATCACGAATCCCACTACGCTGCGCTTCGGGGACTGTGTGACTCGAATGGGCGAAT
>CAKKQG010000344.1 GCA_919901875.1 Anaerolineales bacterium | reverse complement strand
CAACGAGTCTCACACGGCTCGGTCACAGTTGAAAATAAAAAAGTCTCGGAGATCGATCACGGCTTGGTCGTGTTGATCGGCGTGGGGAAAAATGACACGCAAGAGCAAGCCGATTGGTTGGCAGAGAAGATCGCCAACTTGCGAATCTTTGAAGATGATCAGGGCAAGATGAATCGATCTATTTTAGAGGTTGGGGGGAGCGCGCTCGTGGTTTCGCAATTCACACTTTACGCCGACGCGCAAAAGGGTCGCCGCCCGTCGTTTGAGAAGGCGGCGCAACCGAGCGAAGCCGAGCCGCTGATCGAATACTTCACCAAACGTTTGCAGTTTTATGGCGTTCCCATACAGAGCGGAGTCTTTCGAGCGATGATGTCAGTGGAGATCATCAACGATGGGCCGGTGACGGTGTGGATTGAGAAGTGACGTATTACGTATTGCGTATTCCGTTTAAAACATCTGGCGAGACCCACGCTAACGAATCAATTTGCACCGCACTTGCTCCCGCGTTCAACACCACCTCTACATCCTCTTTTGAATGAACACCGCCCGCGCCGATGATCGGCAGTGACGTTTGCGTTTTGATCTCGCGCACCAAATGGATCGTTTGCGGCAACAACGACGCGCCATAGAGTCGCCCGCTCACCCACTCGCCGTCGTGCTTCATCGTCCCACGCGGCAATGATATTGAAATTGATTGAGCTCCTGATCGTTCAGCGACTCGGGCGATCAGAGAGGCGCGCGAGCGTGGCACTTGGACGATCACGGGTTTGCCGCCGATGCGCGTGGCAGCTTTGATCATCGCTTCAACGTTCACCGTTTCCTCCTCATCCCGAAACCCGATCTCGACTCCGGCGATGATCTCCACCCGATCAATTCTCTCCATACACATCTCAATATCGTCAACCGAATCACAGGCGAGATGAATGATGACGGGGCAACCGAGTCGTTCCCACTTTTTTTCGTATTCTCGAATCGCGTTTGAGAGTCCGGGGTTGGGCAAGCCGGTGTGAATCAACACTCCGCCCGCGAATTGAATCACCTGTTGCTCGCGCGCCGGAGATCGCGGCTTCAATGTAATTGCGTTTGTGATGAACGCGCCGAATTTTGAGAAGTCAACGAGCGAAGCATATTCATCGGCGAAGCCAAACGCGCCGCCACCAGCGATGAGGGGTGAGGCGAGGGTGAGACCGGTTTTGTGGTGAGGGGCGAGTTCCATAGTAATTGGTAATTAGTAATTGGAGATTAGAGATTGGAGATTGAAGAAGGGCCCGTCGAGGCAGGACATTTTGTGTCCGTGATTCGTTTTGATGTAGCAGGCATGGCACGCGCCGACGCCGCAGGGGGTGGGAGGGGTGAGGAGGGTGTAGGCGTGATGCGTGACGAGTGATGCGTGATGCGTGAGAGGTGATGGGTGAGAGAGGTGGATGAAGATGCGGTCGGCGTGAGGGGCAAGTTCTTTTGTGAGCGTAATGAGATCGCCGCGATGCACTTCGATTCGTGGGTCGAGGGAATCGAGTGGATAGGGTTGGGAGAGGATCACGGTGGCGGCGCCCGCGCGAGCGATGGCAGACGAAGCGAATGGAAGCAGCACGGCGGGCGAGTCGTCGGCGATCAGCAGAACGCGCTCACGTTCTCTGCTTTCTTCAATCGCTGCGCCGCACGGTCCGATCAGATCGATCATCATGCCGGGTGAGATGTTGGAATCACGAGGGAGATCAACAGAAAAGGAAGAAAGGGAAAGTGAAGAGGGAAATAAAGGAAATCGGAGGTAGGGGTAGGGCGTGAGGCGGGCGAGGAGGAATTGTCCGAGTGAGGGGACGAGATCGGAATCAAAGTGGGCGCGGATGTGTTCGCCGACGAGTTCGGTGAGTGTACAGTGAGCGTTTGTGTGTCGCACGGGCGGATAATAGCACATGCTATAATCTGAAGAGCAAACCTTCAAGGTTTGCTACGAACTTGAAGGTTTATAACAAAGGAGACTATTATGAATGTTGCAAGTATCATACAAGTGTTAGCGACAGCGGCGTGGCTGTTGGTGGGCGGCGCAATTGTGTTCGGGGTGATGACGGCGGCGCGTGGTGGAAAGTTGGGCGCGGTGATTCCGTTGGTGTTGGGCGCGGTGGTTTTGGCGATTGTGTTAAGCGCGACGGCGGCGGGGTTGGTGTTCGTGCAACCTGAAGAGCGCGCCATTGTGATCAGCGCGTTGCAAGCGGGAGGCTATCGCACACAAGCGTTGACGCCCGGACTGCAATGGATCGTGCCGTTTATGGAGAACACACAAACGTATACGATCTCGCGTAGAACCTATACGATGTCGGCGGTAGCTCAAGAAGGCCAAAAGCCGGGCGATGATGCGATCCAAGCGCGCACGAAAGATGGGCAGCAGGTTTCCATTGATGCTTCGGTGATCTATTCAATCGATCCGACAAAGATTATTGACTTGCACATCGCTTGGCAGAATCGTTACGAAGACGGATTGGTGCGCCCTTCGGTGCGCGGCATCATCCGCGATATAGTTTCGCAATACAGCGTGGAAGAAGTGGTCAGCTCCAAGCGGGTGCAGATGGAGAAAGAGATCACCGACTCGATCGCCTTATCCTTTAAAGATAACTCTTTGCTTCTGGCGCAGTTTGTGATGCGCGATGTGCATTTCAGCAAAGAGTATGGGGCGGCGGTAGAGCAGAAACAGATCGCCGAACAGCTCGCACAGCAAGCGGCGCTGGTGGTGCAACAAAAGAAGCAAGAAGCCGAGCAAGCGCGACAAGTAGCGCAAGGTAAAGCCGACGCCACCGTGATTGCTTCTGAAGCAGAAGGTAAAGCCAAAATAATTCAAGCGGAAGCCGAAGCCAAGTCACGCTTAGTACAAGCCGACGCCGAAGCGAAAGCGTTGAAGTTGCTTGCCGATCAACTTCGCAACAACCCCGAACTATTGCAATACGCTTACGTGCAGAAGTTGGGCGATAAGGTGCAGGTGATGTTGGTGCCGTCAGGCAGCCCGTATCTGTTCCAGTTGCCGGACGCGGCGACGAAGGCAGTGACAGCGCCAGCGACACCGGCGAAGTAACTGTTGGAAATTGGAAGTTAGATGTTGGAAGTTGGAAATCCCGTCATCGTGAGGTGGCGGGATTTTTTTGCGGCGCGACGAAACGCGAATGTCTCCGCGAATGAATTCGCGGCTGAGACAAAAAAACGCGCTTAAGCGCGTT
>CAKKQG010000343.1 GCA_919901875.1 Anaerolineales bacterium | reverse complement strand
CCGACCAGTTCGGCAAACGAATCGAATCGCGCGCCCACTTTTTGATCAACACTGGGCGCGATAAAAGATCGTTGCGGAGCGGCGACTCGAATCCCGCCGAGCGACGCGGAAGCGGATTCGCCTTTCAACGTGATGCCCCAGCGATAGCCGCCATCCGTCAGCGCGGCGGGTAGCCGAATCATATATTGCCCACGCCACACATCCCCGTTCTTCCATTGTGATGTCGGGAAATTTTCGCTCACAGGTTCGATCTCTTTCACGAACACGCGCTTCCCCGCCTCATCGCTCAACCCAATCTCTAATCTCCAATCTCTTTGTGTTTCTTGTTCCGCTTTCCAAAACAACGTCACCAACACCGTATCGCCCGCCTTTGCCTCTGCCCGATCTACATTCCATCCTAACAACGTCAGCGACTCATTTAACTTCGTGTTCGACACATTCTGCATCTTCAACGATTCGACGCTCACGGGTTTTGTGGGACGGGTGATGGTGATCGTCCCCAGATCGAAACGCGGCGCGAGGGCGTTACCTTGCGGATCGATCACGCTGTCAGGCGTGTGTGAAGGATCATCAGCATCAAATACTTTGCCCCAAACCCGATACGTGCCTGGCGGGGTCGCAGACAAGATCGTGACTCGCCGCGCCCACAACGCATAGTAATTCGGAGTCCATTGATTCGCCGAGAACGGCGGGCGTAGCCAACGCGGAAAAGTTACATTCGCCTCACTCACTAACAACCCTCTTTCATCTTCTACCGAGATCGTTGGCACGTAGGCTCTATCTGGTTTTTCTTTTACGCCCGCGTAGAGAGTCACATCCAACCAATCACCTGATGCCACTGTTGAATTCAGATCGTAACCATATAACTCCACGCCACCGGCGAAGGAGGCACGTAATGGTTTGGTGTTGGCGACCTTTTCGCCGTCGAATGATGAAGTGCGCGCGCGATCTAAGATAAAAACCTTGAGAGCAAGTAGCCCCAACCCTAAAACAATTAACGCCCACCAGCCTTTCGTAGAGACGTTGCGGTGCAACGTCTCTGTGTTAGTAGGGATGTTGCGCTGCAACGTCTCTGCATTAGTCCGCACACGTATTGTTGTGATCAGAACCACAAAGCACACGATCACCGCCAACACGGAGATCGCATCTGCCAGCAACCGCAGCGGCGTTTCGCCGAACCGCACGCGCAAAGTGTGTGCGCCTGATGGCATATCGAATCGAATCACGCCCGATTCGGGATCGGGTTGTATCTCGATTTGTTTTCCATCCACTTCAACGTTCCAACCGGGATAATAGAATTGTTTATAGATCGCTTCGGTGTTTTGCGAGACGGTGACGGTGTAGTCGGCGTTTAACGGATTCGTGGATCGCGATTCGATTTTGGCGTTGGCGATTATGAGGCGATCAGGCGACTTGCCCTCGATCAAGGCGTTAAAGAGTTCATCATCTTGCGGAAACTTTTTGACCCACGCCGGCAGGTATTCGGAATAGCTGTGCGCGCCTTCCATAAATGTTTCGACGCGGAACTGGCGAATGGTTTCAGGTGTGGTTGGCGGCGTCACCCCGCAATAAGTGGGAGTCCACCATGGCAGGTTGAAGAGGATCAACGCCGCGCTGGCGATCAACATCCGTAGAGGTGTTACGTGTAACGTCTCTACAAACACCCCAACCATCACCGCCGCGCCCAACGCCGCCGGAGTTAACATGCGCCATGGAAATTGAAAGAAGGGCATGAGCGGGGTCACATCCCAAATAGGTTGGCTGATTTGTAGTGTGAGAAAACAATAGACGAGAGTTGTGAGCATTAAAAAGGAAATGGGGGAAATAAAGGAAATAGGGGAAAGGGATTGACGTTGGGATCGAATGACGCTGATGATAAAAGTGATTGCGCCCAGTGAGGCGAGGATGACCGTGATGAGTCCGAGACCGCGCGGTGGCGATGGATTGAAGAGGAGTGGATCGGATGACCATTGAGAATATAACTCGCTTGGCGCGATGAAGTTATTAAAGTATTGCAACACGGTCAAGTCGAGCAGGCGATCTGTTCGCACGTAACTGCGCTCGATGAGGACGGGTAGCCAAAAATAAGCGGTGAGAGCTAAACCTAAAACCATCGCGGTGATTCCAAATTTGGATCGTCTGAAAAGACCTTGAAGGTTTCGCAAAGCATCCCGTAGCGAAGCGGGGCGGATAAAATCTTCAAGGTCTAGCGAGATCACTATCACCCATCCGGCGATCAACGGCGTGGACATGAGGGCGAGTAAGTTGTGACTTGGGATCAATGCGGCGTAACAGATCGCGCCGATGATCGCCCAACGCCACGAAGATTGAATCATCGCGCGGCGGATCGCCCATAGCGCGAGAGGTATCCACATCCAACCGCTTACTTCGGCGAGTGCGCCGCGATAAATAATGTCGTACCCTAAATACGGCGCGGACATATAAGTGACAGCTGAGACGAAGGCTGCCTGTTCGCTGAAGAGATCGCGCGCGAATATGAACATAGCGATCCCGGCAAGATAAAGGTAAAAGGTGTGAGTGATGTTGACGGCAAGAGGATAAGATAAACCGGCAAAATGTATTGCGACAACGGGGTACGATGAAAGGGGAGCGTAGAAATTGAAGAGAGGGTAGCCATATCCGCGCCCCATATCAGGAATCCATCTTGGAAAGAAATTGCCGTTGCGGATTGATAATTCAAGAGCCAGTGCTTTATTTAAATGGATTTTGTCATCCGCACAAAGTGAAATTGAGGTCGTAAGAGGTTGAAGCAAAACAAAGCTGAAAATAAGGAGAACGATGAACGGTAAGGCGCGGCGCATAGTCTGATCGTATATGGTCTTGCGAATTTTTACAAAGTGCTATGTTCGAAAGCAATTTTGACCTATACTTGGAGTAATGACTCGATTTGCAAAATATACGTGGGGTGTGTTGATCTACAACGTTGCCGTCATTATATGGGGAACTTACGTGCGTGCCACCGGGTCGGGCGCGGCGTGCGGCGCGCATTGGCCCCTGTGCAACGGTGAAGTGATTCCGCTTGCGCCGCAAACGGCAACGCTCGTCGAATACTCGCATCGCTTGATGAGCGGCGTGGCGTTAATCGCCGTCATCGTTTTAACCGTCTGGGCCTTTCGCGCCTATCCCCAAAAACATCTGGCGCGAGTCGGCGCAACGCTGTCGCTGATCTTCATCATCAGCGAAGCCCTCGTCGGCGCAGGTTTGGTTTTATTTAAACTCGCAGGCGACAACACATCCATCACGCGCGCCTTCACCACATCTATCCATCTCATCAACACGTTTTTGCTTCTCGCTACATTGACTCTTACCGCGTGGTGGGCATCGGGTGGTCGCGCCTTGTATATACGATCCGATAGAAAGAGTTGGCTGTTCATCATCGGGTTTGTGGGGATGTTGGTTCTAGGCACCAGCGGGGCAATTGCCGCGCTGGGCGACGCGCTCTTTCCATCGCAAACATTCGCCGCAGGTTTTGCCGCCGATTTGGATCCCACCTCACACCTTTTTCTTCGCTTGCGAATTTTCCACCCATTCATCGCCATAGCCGTCGGCCTCTACCTGATGATCCTCTCAGCCTCATTTGGATTCGCGCATACGCGAGCAAAACGATTCGCCGCAACGTTGATCGCCATCATCGCCGTTCAATGGATCGTCGGCGTGGTCAACGTCGTCTTGCTCGCCCCGGCCTGGATGCAGATGTTGCATTTGTTGATCACCGACGCGCTGTGGATCACATTTATATTGATGATGGCAACCCTCTTCGGTGACGCCGCCACCGTTGTTGAAACTTTGGTCGCCTCACCTCTACCCCTTCCCGCCAAATGAACTTTGATACCGTCCGCAAAGAATATGTTACGCAAGGCTTGACCGAATCTCATCTCGATCCGAATCCCCTAACTCAATTTCAACGCTGGTATGAAGAGGCAGTCGCTGCTAACGTGATTGAGCCAAACGCCATGACGTTGGCGACCGCGACTCGCGACGGCATCCCATCGGCGCGAACTATTTTGCTCAAAGGATTCGACGAGCGTGGGTTCACCTTCTATACAAATTACGAAAGTCAAAAGGGCAAAGAACTTGCCGAAAACCCCTACGCCGCGCTGGTGTTTTATTGGGCAACGTTTGAACGGCAGATTCGAATCACGGGTGTGATCAACAAAATCTCTCCTGAAGAATCCGAAGCCTACTTCAAGTCCCGCCCGATGGGCGCGCGGTTGGGCGCGTGGGTATCGCTTCAGAGTCAAGTGATTCCGAATCGCGAAGTGCTAGAAGAACGGCTGACCGAGTTAATGAACGAATTCGCTGACACAGAAAATGTTCCCATGCCGCCCTATTGGGGCGGCTATTGCCTGGCGCCAAACACGATTGAATTTTGGCAGGGCAGAATAAATCGCTTGCATGATCGATTTCGATACAGCCGTATCAATGATGATTGGAAGATTGAAAGGTTGTCGCCGTAACAACGATGAAGACACCGCGTGTTTTTAAAAACACGCGATGTCTTAAACTCCACTTTGTCCTTTTCGTGAAAGCCCGGTCTCGGTTCGGCGGGCTCGGGCCACAGAGAAGATAAGGGTTGACAGACC
>CAKKQG010000342.1 GCA_919901875.1 Anaerolineales bacterium | reverse complement strand
TGATGGAAGAGTAGCACACGCTTGACGTTTGCTTGTTTGGCGACGGCGGCTAACATCGCGCCGCAAGTGTGACCCCATCCGCGCCGTGCGTCGTATTGCGGGCGTGAGTAAGTGCAATCGTGAATCAGCAGCGATGCGCCCGCCGCAAAGTTCGCAAGTTTAAGTGCTTCGCCCGATAATTCTGGTTCAACCGATTCGGGAAGAATTTCGTTGTCGGGTGCGTAGACGAGCGAGTGATCGCCAATATCTAAACGATAGATGAGCGTGGTGCCGGGATGAAACGCATACAGCGTGGACAGCGTCACCCCTTCGACTTCCATTTTCTCTTGATGCAGCGCGTGAAATTTAACGGCGGCGCGGAAGGCTTCAATCGAGACCGGAAAATAATCGCCGCCCATTTGCTTTTCGATCTTCTCGGTTAACGCATCGGTGGAATCGGCGGGGGCGTAAATGTGAATCTCGTTGCCCGGCATGTAGAACGGCGCAAAAAACGGCAGACCGAAAATATGATCCCAGTGGAAGTGAGTGAGGAAGAGCGAGAGCCGTCTGAGCGATGACTTGGCGAGGCTGTGACCTAATAAGCGGAAACCCGTTCCGGCGTCAAAGATCAACAAGCCGTGACCTGGCACGTCCACACTGATGCACGGTGTGTTGTTGCCATACTTGGTATCTATTCTTTCGGGGGTGGGGATCGAACCGCGGCAGCCCCACACTTTAACTTCAACGTCGGTGGCGAGTGCCGTCTTGATCGCGCTGATTAATTCCGGCACGCGAATGGGTTTAACTAAATACGCGGCTGCGCCCGCGCTCAGCGCGGCGCGTTTGTCGCTGTCGAACGATTTAGCCGACAACAACAAAATTTGTATGCCGCTTGTCTGCGGATTCGATTTGAGAGATCGGCACAGCGATATTCCATCCCGACCCGGCATCATCAGGTCGGAGATGATCAGGGCAGGCGTGAATTCGCCAATGACGCTCTCAAGGTTAATCGCCGACTCGACCAACTTTACTTCATACCCTTCGCGGCGGACGATTAGTTCGATAAAGGAACCTATTGCCGGATCATCGTCAACGATCAAGATACGTTTGGGCATATCGAAGCACCTCTGCGGATTATTAGTGACTGCTCAGCGTCATTGCGAGGAGCGCTCTTTGCGACGAAGCAATCTCATAGCGCGACCGAGATTGCTTCGCAAAGTGCACTCGCAATGACGGAACGGCTGAACAGTTACGATTATTATATCCGACTAGACTAGATCGTTTCTCTTTGTCGAGTCTTGGTTATCGTGTTAAGATTGAACCCGGCAGGCTGTCGGAGAAACCCGTTTTCTCCGAGAAAACGGGTTTCTGCTATTACCTCTAGATTGTTTCAAGAAAGATAACGCGTGTATGCCCCCCAAACCCACATCCTCTAAAACTGATCACCCCGTCAAACCAGAGTCCAGTATGTCACCCGACCCCCTCGGCGGTGAACTGGAACGCCTGCGAGATATTCTCATCGGCAGCCACGCCCGCACCGTCAGCGAGCGATTGGATCATCTTGAGGCGCGCTCGACTGAGATGTTTGATGAACTTAAGGAAGAGATAAAAAACACGCGCCAAGAGTTGATCAACACATTCAACTCGGAGATCGCCGCCCTTCGCAAAGAATTGCAAGAGCACGCCAAACGATCTCAAGACGGCTTGCAAGAATATGTCCAACGATCTCAAGCAGAATTGCACGAACACGCCCAACGATCTCAAAAAGAATTGCAAGACCACGCGGCGCGATCTCAAACGGAGCAGCAAGCAACGAATGATCGCCTACAGAAACTTGCGATTGAAAATCAAAAACTTGCCGACGAACAATCTGCCAATCTGCGCGCCGCCCAAACCGACTTGCAAGAGAAAATCGAAGGACATGCCCGCGACATCACCGCGCGCATGGATCAAAAAGATGACGCCATTAGCCAAGAACTGCGCCAGTTAGCGGCGACGCTCGAAGAAAAGAAAGTCGCGCGCGACGAACTCGCTCAACTGCTGCAAGACCTTGCCCAGCGTTTAGGAAAATCTAAATCGTAACCCGATGGTGTTATGAACAATAACGAACTTGTTGACTCATCTCTCCCTGCTTCCTCTCCCGACGGCAACTCGATTGATTCGGTGCGTTCTATTTTGTTAGCCCAAGAGCGTGAACGCATCTGCCAACTCGAAGAACAATTAACTGCTCTGCAGCAGCACTCCAACTCACTCCAAAGTTCGATTGACGACATACAAGCCGAGCTAGATCGTTTGCGTAACGGCGACGAATTAATGAATCGCCTCACGCCGATGATGCCGAATATGATCGGCAAAACGATCCGCGAATCGCCGGAGGCAATGGCAGAAGCGCTGGGTCCGGTGATGGGCGAAGCCATCCGCGTGCAGATTCGTGATGCGCGGATTGATATGGTGGACGCCCTCTATCCCATCGTCGGCTCCACCGTGCAGCGCGCCGTCAGCGAATTCGCTCGCGAGTTTCAACGCAACATTGACGCCCGACTCAAATCTACATTTGGAGCGCAAGGCTTCACGCGCACGATCAAGGCGCGTTTGCGCGGCGTGTCGCCCGCCGAACTTGCTCTGCGCGATTCGCTTCCCTTCACCATGCGTGAGGTGTTTCTCATTCAACGCGAGTCGGGGTTGCTGTTGGCGCATAGCCATCCCGGCAGTGAGAGCGCAACCGATTCCGATCTCATCGGCGGCATGTTGACCGCGATTCGAGATTTCGTCCGCGACTCGTTTGGGCAAGGGCAGAACGAAAAAGAATTGGATGAAATTCAATACGGCGATCAACGCATCATCATTCAGAGTGGGCGTTACGCTTATCTCGCAGTTGTGATCAACGGCATCGAGTCCGAAGGCTTCCGCGCCAAGTTGCACGATTTTATTTCTGATCTGCACGTCGAACACGGAAACGCTTTGCGCGATTACAACGGGGATGCCGCCACTCTGCCCGACCTGCCACCCAAGCTGACCGCGCTCATCGGCGGCGTCACCGTAGAAAAAGTCGGCGCACCCGCGCCTCTCTCGCGCAATCAAAAATTTGGGATCGCTGCCGCAAGTTTAATCACACTGTTGATCGTCGGCGTGATGTGCTTCTATCTGCAATTTACTATCGCTTTGATTCCGGTTGCCTTCCCTGCGCCGACTCTTACGCCAACGTTGACTCCGACTGCTACCGCAACGTTCACCCCAACACCTACGGTGACGCCGACTCTCACACCCACGCCAACGGTGACGCCGACGCGGACGCCCACACCCACGCCGACTTTCACCGTGACTCCGACGCCCACGCCGAGCAACAAAGCGATCACGACCGGCAATGTGTGGATGCAATCGTCGTTGGATGCCAACGCGGTGTCGCTCGCTGCTGTTCCGATAAATTCTAACGTCACCGTTATTGCCACGTCCGGCTTTTGGGCGCAAGTGGAATGGGAGTCGGAGCGCGGCGTGCGGCGCGGTTGGGTTTTGTTAGAGTGGGTTAAAATGTTGAGGTAAGGATCGTTGTAGGGGCAACCCTTGCGGTTGCCC
>CAKKQG010000341.1:6797-7872 GCA_919901875.1 Anaerolineales bacterium | reverse complement strand
TGTTCATTTGCAAAGGCACGCAGTTCGTTTTCAAGCGGACCTCGTCCAACGAGTAGCAATTGAAAGTCAAAATCGACTCCCATTAATGCTTGAAACAAAACGGATAGACCCTTTTCTTCTACTAAGCGTCCTACATATCCGATTGTGAATCGATCTAGTCCTAATGACTTTCGCAACGCGCTTTCATCTTTGCGTTGAAACTCAACAGGGTCAATGCCAAGTTGCGGCAAAACAATCATCGGCGACGTGCAGCCATGCTCGCGCAAAATGTCCGCCGCATCTTGGTTGCCCGCCACCGCGCCCCGACTCTGATTCAAATTAAATTGTTCCACTATTCGCAGTGGCAAGCTGGCACGATAAGGGAGATTCCACCATGTAAAAAAAACTGCTTTCGCTTTTGGCGCGTAGAGGTTGCGGTAGATCAGGCTTTGCAAATAGACAAACGATCCCGCGCCCTGCTCCACATATAGAATGTCGGGCTTGAAGTGGCGCATCCCAAGATCGAGCGAGCAATAAAAATAGAATTGTTCTTGGCTAGGTATGGCGGCGCGGATTGGAGTTAACGTGAATGGGGCATCGCTGGGGACGTGAGCAACGTTCTCCTTAAGAATCAGTTCCCGCCACAGATGCGGCGTCACTACCGCTAGTTTTACATCGGGCATCGCCGCGAGTACGTGCAGCTTCTTTTGATTCTCTTTGGTGACGTAGGTGTGGCTGATTAGAAGAATACGCATGATCACCTCTTGGCTACGATCTCTCGATAACCTTGCCAATAACCCGCTTGTTGCCCAATCGTATCAACGATCACTGCCCAATACATTCCAAACAAATCATTCCAACGACGCGGCGAATAACGTAACAAGCGAATCGTCTCGCGGAGCGGCAACACAACTGAACATACCCACATCACCATCCCAAGCCAGGATTTCAGCATTGGCAAAAGTTGAGGCTCAATTTTTTCATAGCCAAAGCGACGATACGCCGCGCCGCGCCCGCGCCCGCGCCTCTGTTTCCCAAATTCTTCAAGGGTAGGCGGCACGTAATGACCTACGACGATGTTGTCGTCGTAAGCGCG
>CAKKQG010000341.1:0-6697 GCA_919901875.1 Anaerolineales bacterium | reverse complement strand
TCGACCACCACAAAGTCTGCGCCCTGTTCATAAATAGGCAGCAATTTTTCGATCAGGTCGGGCGGCAGGATGACGTCGGCGTTAAGGATGATCACGATGTCGGCTTGAGTGTGGCGCAAGCCGATGTTACGCGCGGCGGCAACACCGCGATTTTTTGGCAGAGCAATCAAACTTACACCTTGATCTGCATAGTCCTTCACTATCGAGATCGTATTGTCTGTCGAGGCGTCGTCTACAACCAGAATCTCTTTTTGAGAATGTCGGACAGCAATCGCCGCTTTGAGTGTTTGACGGATGTCGGCGGCTTCGTTGTAGGTGGGGATCAGAATCGAAACTAACATTTCAATTACTTCGTTGCCTCAACGAACAAAAACCACCCAAAATTTTTCATCGCCCACGCGTCCACGCTGCGCTTGAGCGAAGTTGGGATCACTTTGCCCACCAGATATTTTTCCACATGCACATTGAGTGGGATGAAAGACAGATCGGAAAGATCGGTCAGTTCGGTGCGAACAGATTTAAATGCGGAGAAATAATCATGTGCTTGCTTCACCGTGACATGACGAGCGATGTAGCCATCGGTTACTTGGCGCAAAATTTCGTCGTAAGGCGTGGTTAAAAATTTTCCGCGCAGCAGACCTTGATACAGCCCGGCGAGTATCCAATTGCGTAATGAATGGCGGTGATAAATCATGATCTGCGCTTTGCCACCGGGTTTCAGCACGCGGTGAATCTGGGCGATGATCGCTTCCATGTTTGCCGAATGATGTATCACGCCCCATGACCAAACGAGATCAAAGTATCCATCGGCGAATTCTAATTGTTCGGCGTCCATGCGGCGAATGTCGCCCTGTAAATTCAAAATCTCGAATCGTTTGCGCGTGAAGTCAATCGCCGTTTGCGTGATGTCAATCGCGCTGATCGCTACGCTGTGTTTGGCAAACGAGGCCGCCATCGCGCCCGCGCCGCAGCCGATTTCCAAAACACGTTTGTCGCGCAGCGAAGCGTAGTCAATTTGTTTCGAGAAAGGTGGATCGTTGGGATAGTTGGGATGACCGAACGATGTTGAAGATCGAAAAAACCGTTCATCAATCGCCGCGTAAAATTCCGGCGTGAACGGCGCGACGTTGAGCGTGCGCGTCCAATCGTAGGTCATCGGGTTTTCTTCCCACCATTCTTTGTTGTGGGATTGAAGTTCATCGTGCGAAATGTTCTGCATACACCGTCCGCAATGCCTCGAGCAATTTGCGCTCCACCTGATTTTTTGAAAATGTCTCTCGCGCGAATTGAGCGCACCGCGCGCGCATCGCCTTAAGCCGTTCTGGATCTGTTAATAACTCGGTGACGCCGTCAGCCAGCGCGGAGGCATCACCGTTTGTCACCAGAATTCCGTTATCGCCGCTGGTGATGACGCTTCCGGGTCCCCCGCACTTGGTTGAGACAACAGGCAAGCCGCAGGCTAATGCTTCGAGCATCGAAATCCCCAGCCCCTCTTGCGACGACGACAACACGAACAACTCTGCGCTTTGATAGAGCCTCACCAAATTTTCTTTTGTCTGGTAGCCGACGAATTCTACCGCATCTTCAATGTTCGCTTCGCGCAGTGATCGTTTCACTGCCTCATCCGGCTTATTGCCAGTGAGGATCAAACGCAAATTCGGGAAACGCGATCTCACTTGAGCGAAAGCCTTAAACAGCAACCCCACATTTTTGCGCGAGTCGTTGATGCGCGCTGTGAAAAGCAAATAGGGTTGAGATGGATCGCGCTGCGTTGGATCGGGTTTGAAGATGTCGGTGTCAACGGGATAGATGACAACACGCAGGCGATCTGCCACAGAGGGGAAGGTGCGTGAGACGGCATCCGCCGTGTGTGCGCCGTTGGTTAAGATCAAAGCGGCTCGCTCGAAGATCATTTTTTCCTCGCGGGCTAACATCGTCCACGCAAGACTCCCCAATAGATTCTTTGCCCATTCATCGCCTGCCGCCGCTTTGCCGCGCAACTCTTCTTCATAGAGTGTGCCGATCCACACTACAAATTTTTTCTTGAGCAACGCCGCAGGCAAGGCGCAGTGATTACTGCCCGAGACGGCGATGTGAATATCGCTGTCGCGGATCATCTTTGAGGCGATGAATGTTGGAAGCGCGTAAGTGAGCCACAACGGCAACGGATAGTGAGGGATGGCGAAACCGTTGAAGCCGCAATTTATTTCCCATCGCGGACGCGCTTGGACGAAGTAATTAATTTTGTCGCGCGCGTTTGTCGTTGGCACTTGCTCGGTGGCGGTGTAGAGCAAACGTAGATCATGATCGTAACGGCGCAAGATCGATTCAACCTCGCGTACTTTGGCGATCACGCCGCCGTGTTCAAGAGGTTCGAGGGTGTAGAGGCAAGCGGAAGACATGACAATGAACAATGAGACAATGAAGAATGAACAATGAAAAAACTTTGCGCTCTTTGCGGTTTTCTCTAAAAGTGTTGCGGATAGACCGAAGCAAATGCGCGGTGAAGTTGTTTCTCGATGATTGGCACGGCGAAGGTTTGAAGAGCCCGTTGCCGCGCGGCGGCACCCATTGCCCGCGCCCGTTCGGGATTCTTGAGCAGGGAGAGAATGGCTTGGGCAAAGGCGATCTCATCTCCATTAGGCGTGAGCAATCCTGTTATACCATCTTCTACTGATCCTTCGGGTCCGCCGCAACGGGTTGAGACTACTGGAATGCCGCATGACATGGCATCGAGTACAGAAATCCCTAACCCTTCTTGAAGTGAAGAGAATACGAAGAGAGTTGCGCTTTGATATAAAGTGATTAAGTCATCCGTTGAAACATGACCGATGAATTTTACCGAGTCACTGAGGTTAAGTTGTGCGGCTAAGGCAGTTGTGGAGTCAAGCGGCTCGTCACCTGTAATTATTAAACGTAATCGCGGGAATTCGGCGCGCACTCGCGCAAAAGATTTCAAGAGCATGTTGACGTTCTTGCGCGGATCACGAATGCGCGCCGTAAGCAAAAGATAAGGCGGATCGGCGGGTTCAGTGCCCGGGCGAAATCGCTCTGTGTCTATGGGGTAATAAAGCGTTTGCAATTTCTGTTGAACGTGAGGGAGGCGCGCGGCGATTTGGGCAGTGGTGTTGGGGCTAAGACCTAAAATGATATTGGCGCGTTCATAGACGAGCCGTTCTTGTGCTTCCAAAATTTTCCAGTCCGTCCCTGCCAGAAAATTCCTTGCCCACGCATCTCCCGCATCAACTCGCGCTTGTAATTCGTCTTCATAAATTGTTGCCACCCATAAGAGATAAGGATGGTTTGTCAACGCCAGCGGCAACCCGACGTGACTACTTCCAGATACAACGGCTGTAATGGGTGCGGTTAACCATTGGCGCGCGAGTCGCAACAAGTGATATTTGTAGCGCGGTGCAACGGGGTAATCGGCGACGGCAATTGAGTCCATGCCCTCTTTGTGAGTGCGCCGCACAGGCGGCGTAGTTAAAAAATATTTCAGGGCAGTCAGTCGTGACTGTGTTGGAACTTCTTGAATGGCTGAATAAATTAAATGAGGTGTATGACCATACTTCATTAGTATGTCATAGACGGTGCGGGTGAGGGCAGGGACGCCGCCGCGTTCGATGGGTTCAAGCGTGATGAGGCTAGCTTGCGCCATGCTCTAGGTCCTTCAAGATTTGCTTCATCCGCTCGGCATACGTGTGACCTTGCAAAATTTTTTCTTGCCCGCGTTTAGCAATTTGCTGTCGCTGTTCTTCGTGGGCAAGATAGTAACGTGCTTTGTCGCGTAACTCGTCGTGTGAGGAAAAAAATACCGCGCCATCATCTTCTCCAAACAACTCCACTTGCTCCTGCGTGCGCGTGGTGAGGAGCATGATGCCACAGGCGGGCGCTTCAAATGTTCGCATGTTGTGCGCGCTGCCATTTTGTTCGCGGATGAAGTTGAGGGCAACGCGGGAGGCAGAGTATACATGAGAGAGGTCGTCGCCATGCGCGTCGCCGCGCCAATGTTTTCGCAAGGGATGATCGTGTGGCAAGCGATTCCAGTGATTGCCCCAAATAGCGAGATCGAAATCGGTTAAGTGATTCAACGCTTCGACTCGTTGCGGTTCGTGCGTGCCAGCGAAGATAAGATCGCTTGCGAGTCGTTTGCGCTCTTCATTAGTAAGTGAGCGTGGCTGATGTAGATCAGGGTCGTAAGCGAATGGCAGATAACTCACGCGTTGCGCGCCGAGCCGTTCCAATTCGGGCAACAGAAATTTCCCCCAGATGTAGCAATGATCGTAAAAGGGGATCGCCTTGATGAGATCGGGCGTGGAGTTGAGGACGTTGAGCGGATTATCCGGATTCCAATTAACGATCTTTGCTTTTTGTTTCAGGCGCGTGAGTGTGGCGGGCGTGATCTCTTCGCCTTTGCTGATCAAAATCAAATCGGGTTTGAGTCGTGAGGCGGTGACGAGCAGTCCGCTGTTTGCCCAGGCGCGTTGCAGTTTGTCGGCGGCGATGGCGAATGGGGGAAAGCGCGATTGACGCTGCTTCTCGAAGGGATAGGCGTCAAAGAGGGTGGCGGCGACACCGAGTTGTTTGAAGCCGCGCGCGCAGAGCCACGCCAATTGTCCGGGGGTTGTTTCACCGACGAGTAAAACGTTCATCAAATGAATCTCGCGCAAAGAAATTAGCAGGACTTACGTATTTTAATCACGAATGACTCGAATATACGAATTTAACGAATAAAACAATAAAAAAATATTCGAGGTATTCGCCCATTCGTGATATTCGTGATTAATCTGCTTTCTCCCGCATATAAGTCCGCGCTAAATTTTTTCACCGATCCAATGAATGTCGCCGCCGATGCGCGTGTTATGAATGACGCCAATTTTTTGCAAAGCAGTGATAGCGTAGCGGGCAAAAGTTTTTACGGCGCGGGGTCCGCGCACGAATTCCGAAAACACGCGCGGGATGTGCTGCGTGCCTTGCAAGGCGCAATGCAACGTGCGAAAACCAAACGATTCAAAATGCGGCGCGATAGATTCGATTCGATACTCGCGGACGTGCGTGCGGTCATTGCGATGCAGATAGGTGAGGGCGTATTGCGGCAAGAAAGCATCGTCGTTGTTCGGCACAGAAACGATCACGCGCCCACCTCGTCGGCACAGGCGAGCGATCTCTTTCATCACGCCCGCTTCATCTTCAAGATGCTCAATGATGTCGAACATTAAAATTGTGCTGAACGAGTCGTCGGTGAATGGCAACGGGGCGCGGATCGATTCGATTCGCATTTCGATTCGCGGATCGCTCACGCGATTTGTTTGATCGATCCCGCTCACGCGGAAGCCGCGATCGGCTAACGCGGCGGCATACCAACCGCGCCCACAACCCAGATCGAGCGCGGTGTCGCCGACAGCCCAGGCGAGAGCGTCAAACTTAACGTTCGACGGAGTCCCCTCCCAACCCACGCCCATCATGAAATTTTTAAAATCTCCCGATAACGTTGAATGACTTGGTCTTGATACCGCGCCCAAGTAAATTGATTCACATACACCCGCGCCGATTCGCCCATGCGCCGCCGTTCGTCTTCGTGTTCAAAAAGATAACGCAATTTCGCGGCGATTGAATCGGGATCGCAGATCGGGATCACGAATCCATCTTGCCCATCTCTCACGGTGGCGCCGACGTTTTCAGTGATGACCAGCGGCAACCCACAGGCTGCCGCCTCGTAGACCACCATCCCGAATCCATCTTGCAATGACGGCAACACAAAAACCGAGCCGCTATGATACAGCTTCACCAATTCACTGTGCGGCACAAAGCGTTGATGACGATAGATGCTTTCATACTTTGGCAAGAACGATGACGCATCAGGAAATGTTTCCCCGATCAACAAAAGTTCACTGCGGGTTGGCGGCAGCCCGGCGCGTTTGAATCCTTCGAGCAAATGTTGCACGCCCTTCTGCAAGCTAATCGCTCCGACAAAGATCACGCGGAAGACATCATCGCGTTTCTCGCCCGGATAAAAATGTTCGGGCGAGAATCCCAAAAAGTTTTTTCGCATCTTTGCTTCCGGCACGCCTTCGGCGATCATGGTGCGCTTCACAAAATCTGAGGCGACAAAAATGTAATCGGCTTCAACGTACTCTTGAAGCTGCTTATCGTTGATGTGTTTGTTGGCGAGTGGGTAACGCACGCCGTAACGCGCATATTCTTCTACGAGTAAACGCTGTTGAACCAACGGGTGCGCCGCAGATCGTTCGACGATGGTGATGGCCTTGCGTTGTTTGGCGATCCTCATTCCGTGCAAGCCGTGATGGTTGAAGACGTGATACACATCGGCTTCGCGCGCGTAACGACTCGCCGCGTGATCAAACCAATTGTCGCCGAGATAGTACGACCACATCTGCGCTTCGGGCAGAGGCAACTGCATGACTGCCAAAGTGAAATAGGCGGGGAGAGGAATCTGTTGCACCAGGCGAGGCGGCAACCCCGTTTCGTGTTTGTCATAAATCGTCGTGACGAAACGGTGCAGCCATCCGGCGCGATGCAATCCGCGCGCGAGATGATAAGCATGAAATTTGTTGCCGGAGACGAGGACAACTTGAGGAAAATTTTTAGACACCGACACAAGTATACAGAAGTGGCAGACCGACGCGGTCTCACCCACTCCGCTTCGCTACGGGGCGCTACGCGAGACCGCGTCGGT
>CAKKQG010000340.1 GCA_919901875.1 Anaerolineales bacterium | reverse complement strand
CCGGTGAAGTTCGGATCGGACTCTTTGAGCAGACTCGCTTTACGGGAGTAGTCGTTTAAGGTTCGGGTGAGGGCTGTCCGCAACCCCGTGAGGTGTGTGCCGCCGTCAGGGGTGTTGATCGTATTGGCAAACGAGAAAAGTGATTCAGCGAAGGCATCCGTGTATTGAATCGCCACTTCGATCCCCACACCGTCCACTTCCTTCTCGGCGTAGATGACGGGATGCAGCGCTGCTTTACTGCGATTGAGATAGCGCACGAAGGAACGGATGCCGCCTTCAAAGTGAAAGGTGATCTCGCGCTCACTGCGTTCATCCGTTAATTGAATCGTCACGCCTTTGGTGACGAAGGACATCTCGCGGAATCGCTGCGCCAGATTTTCAAATTTGTATTCGTTTTCTTCTTTGAAGATCGTGGTGTCGCGCAAAAATTTCACGGTGGTGCCGGTGCCGTCCGCTTTACCCGCCGCCTTTACCAACCCTTGCGCCACGCCGCGTTTATAGCTTTGATAAAACTCTTTTCCTTCACGGCGTACCCACACTTCACATTCTTCGGAGAGGGCATTGACCGCGCTGACGCCGACACCGTGCAAGCCGCCCGACACTTTGTAGCCGCCGCCGCCGAACTTGCCGCCCGCGCCGATGATCGTCATCACCACGTCGAGCGTGTCCATCGCTTTTCCTTTGGGATCTTTTTTGGAAGGGTGAGGACCGACCGGGATGCCGCGTCCGTTATCTTCAACGGTGACGGCATTATCTTGGTGAATGGTGACTTTGATCGTGTCGCACGATCCGGCAAGGGCTTCGTCAATCGAGTTGTCCACAACTTCGTAGACAAGGTGATGTAACGCTTTAATATCCGTGCCGCCGACATACATGCCGGGGCGTTTGCGGACGTGTTCAATGCCCTCGAGGGCTTGAATGGATTCGACGCCGTAATTGTTTTTATCTGCCATTTGTTTGGAAGTTGGACATTGGAAATTGGAAGTTGGAATCTAACGTCCAACTTCCAACCTCTAACATCTATCTTTTAGCTTTCTGACTTTTCACTTCAACCCACCAGCGATAGCGGTCTTTGTAAAACACAAACGTCGCCGCGATGAGCGCGGTAGAAACAAAAGCGTGACCGCCAATCGCGGCGAGCGTCAACCACGAATCTTCTGCGGGCAACGACCACAAATACCCGAGACCCCAATTGAGAACGAAGGTGAGTATATACAACCCCATCACCGGAAACAAATTGAACTGCACGATACGCATACTGTCCCACATCGCGCCCCACACAGAGCGATCTCGCAACACCATGCCATGCAGGGTGAAGGCGATATAGATCCACAACCACATCGCCACCGCTCCCCAGATCGAAACGCCTATCGCCGCCAACCCAGTGCTGATTAATTGCAGCAGACCGATGACCAAAAGAAACGGCAGGCTGATGATTCCGCCCATCAAGATCACGAGCAACACAAAGACCACGATCTTCGCCCAGTTGATGATACTGCGGACGATCATGTCATTCAACGTTAAAGGTTGATCGCGCAGTGGCGACGCCAACACGTTGTAATAGATCGCCCCGAGCAACAGCCCAATCAATGAGAATGTGAGCACGAAGAAGAACATCAATAACCCGTTGTCCAGAGAGAGTATCAGCGGCTTGCCGTTTGGGATCAGGGTTGGCAATTCGGCTGCCATCAGGCTCGGCACGCCCACGGGCCAAGTGCTGAACAGGGTGAAGAGGTTCGTCTTCTCCCCCATGATGCGCCACATCTCTACGATTGCCCGACGGTTTTGATCGCTTGCCGCATCCTGCGCTGGCGCAGAGTTCACCAGAGCGATCAACTGTTGGATCAGCGGATTAATGGACAGGCGCGGACCCAGCCACAAAAACAGATCAAACGCCAACGGAAAGAACACCGCAGGCAACTGCGAAGCAGTAGTCTCAAAACCACCCGTGAGCGATTCGATCACGCCGACGGGTGGTTTAATTTCCGAATTTGTTTGCAACATCACGATAAATGATTCTACCATGATACAATCGGCGCGGCTTGGGGGAAGAAGGTGAGATAGGTAAGCAGGTACACAGGTAAACAGGTATACAAGTAAAAAACGCAGGCACACGACATCGGCACTACCTGTTTACCTGCTCTTCGTGTTTACCTTCTACTTTACTTGAGGTGAATACTTGGAACAATTCATAATTGAAGGCGGTGTGCCACTCACAGGCACGGTGCGCCCCGCCGGAAATAAAAATTCTGCGCTGCCGCTTCTCGCGGCGAGTTTATTAACCGATCAGCCTGTCATTCTGCATAACATCCCTCTCATCCGCGACGTGCTCACCATGCGCCAACTCATTGAAGACGTGGGCGCGAGTGTCACCGAGATAGACGCCCACACTTGGCGCATTGAAGCGAAGAATTTGAATAAGACCGAACCCGATCCGGCGATATGCCGAATCATCCGCGCCTCGTTACTGCTTGCCGCCCCTCTTCTGGCGCGGCGCGGACACGTAGAACTGCCTCTACCCGGCGGCGACGTGATCGGGCGGCGGCGCATTGATTCGCATTTGATCGCTCTCAAAGAGCTGGGCGTGGAAGTTAAATTCAATTCGTGGATGCAGCTCAAAGCGGCGCGCTTGCACGGCGGAAAAATTTTGATGGACGAAGCCAGTGTCACCGCCACCGAGAACGCCATCATGGCGGCGGCACTCGCCAAAGGCACGACCCACATTCACAACGCCGCCTCTGAGCCGCATGTGCAAGAACTGTGTCACTTCCTCAACCAGCTCGGGGCGCGCATCAACGGCATCGGATCGAATACGCTGGCGATTGAAGGCGTAGAAAAATTAAACGGCGGCGAGTTCACCATCGGCGCGGATTATATGGAAGTGGTCAGCTTCATCGGCGCGGCGGCAGTGACCCGGGGCGCGATTCGAATCAAGGATGCCGGCGCGGAATATCTCGACATGACGCGCCAAGTGTTCAACCGTCTCGGCGTGCAATGGACAACCGAAGGCAACGATATTCTCGTCCCGGCCGATCAACCTCTCACCGTATCCGCCGATTACGGCGGCGCCATCCCCGAAATTAAAACCAATATCTGGCCAGCTTTTCCGACGGATCTAACGAGCATCGCCATCACCGTTGCCACGCAAACAACCGGCTCGGTGTTGTTCCACGATTGGATGTATTCGGGGCGCATGTACTTCACCGACAAGTTAGCGGGCATGGGCGCCAGAATCATTTTATGCGATCCGTATCGCTGTTTGATTCAAGGTCCCAGCAAGCTGCAGGGCGAGCGGCTCGAGAGTCCGGACATCCGCGCCGGCATGAGTCTACTGCTTGCCGCGCTGTGCGCCGAAGGCACGTCGTACATCCGCAACATCGAACAGATCGAACGCGGTTATGAAAAGATTGACGAGAAGTTAAAAATGCTGGGGGCGAAGATCGAACGAGTGACGGCGTGAGACAAAGGAAGAATTATGAATTATGAAGGATGAAAAAATCGCTGTTATCGCTTCCTCACCCGATCGGCGATCTGATACCCTCCCCACCACACCAAACCAAACAGGCTGATAGAGGGGCAACCTAAACAACATGCTAAAAGAAATGGGCTGACCCAATTGGTGTTAGTTTGCTCCACCGGCAGCGCGTATTGGGCGTAAATCAAGTAGGGCAGTCCGGCGCATAGACCTATCAAAGCAGAGAGGAGGATGCAAGAGGCGAGAGCGCTCACGATCAATGCGACGAATTTAAAACGGGGCGAAGCAACAGCTTGAGTTTGAGGAGTCTCCAGCAATTTTTGCAAGCGGGTTTGCAAAACTTCAAAATGCTCTTTCGGCACAGCGGCAATTCCCTCTTGCAAATAGGAAACGACGTCACCCAGCATTGAACCGACGCGCTCCGATTCGCCCTCCAATGTTTGCTCAACCATCTTTTCGGTCTGCGCCATTTGCGCGCTTTCAGATTCGGTTGGGCGCAATCGGCTTTGAAGCCATCGTGCCAATCGCGGCGCACGTGATCGTAACCGTGTCACCAGAGTGCGGCGCAACCAGAGACGGCTGCGACGGAAAGCAATATCTTTAAGACTATCGGATACTTGTTGCGCCGCCGCCAAGATGATCTGGCGGCTTTGCACAAAACTTCCCTGCACGATACCTTTAACCAGACGAGTGTTCGCGCCAGCGCATGAGTCCTCAATCGCTTCACGGAGTTGGGCGGCTCGGCTAACGTCACCGGGTGTATACCACTTCTCTTGAAACGCATACTCTAGCAAATACCCGGCGTAATAAGTGTGCGTCACCAGATCAATCGCTCGCTGCCATTCTAAAAAGAACAACACTTTGCGGATCACCCGTTTCAATAAATAATCAAAGAGCAATGTTTTGATCACCCACGATAAGCAACCCATCACACACCCGCCTCTTGGCTCTTCCGCCAGCGCAGTCACTTCGGGCTCGCTCAATGAAATCTGATGCGCCGAAGCGAGCGATCTGATCAGAGAGCGATAGAAGAATGACTTAACCAGATCATCAAGAATAGGGATCGGGATGAGTGGCGTAAGACCCACAAGGACGGTATAGGTGATGAGACGGCTATTCATATTAAGCACCTTGAGCAACGTGCTATTGTCAAATTAATTCACACACCCATAATCTAAAAAGATCGTCCTGACGATCTCTTTCACATTACCAGACTTGTCTTTGGCAGTCACGCGATACTCAAGTGTGCCGTCCCCGTAGTTCAACGCCGTGTTAGTTTTACTGTCAAGCAAGATCGTCACTTCATACGAATCTAGGCTAAACGTCTTGCCTAACTCTTTCACCTTTGCTGGAACTTCCGTTGTCGCTTTCCCGCTCGTTGGCCGATACTTGTAGAAAAATTCTACCGTCGGTACCGCGCCCGAACTATCAAATGCGAAAATTTTGAACACGATCTCTTGTGATCCGCACGACGGACCACCATAACGGACATCGCCATCTGGGTTGCTTGAGATAAATAATTCAGGCGCAACCTTGTCGGGCGTAAAAGTGATCGTGGGCGTAAGCGTGCGTGTGCGTGTGAATGTGGGCGTACGTGTGAGCGTAGGTGTGAGTGTGAATGTGGATGTGAGTGTGGGCGTGGATGTGGGCGTGGAAGTGTGTGTAAGTGTGCGCGTAGAAGTCAAAGTGGGTTCGGGTGTAGATGTAAAAGTTAAAGTGGGTTCGGGTATAGATGTAAAAGTTAAAGTGGGTTCGGGTGTAGATGTAAAAGTTAAAGTGGGTTCGGGTATAGATGTAA
>CAKKQG010000339.1 GCA_919901875.1 Anaerolineales bacterium | reverse complement strand
TTTTCCGAACGTTAAACTCAATCGGGTGAAAGGGTTGAGCGAATCTTGGTTGAGTTCGGTCACGGTGAACAGAGTCTTGGGGGCGACGCGCACCACCGTGCCTTCGTTGAGATCAATGCGGGCTTTGCCTCTATCGAGTGTGCGCACAGTTCCGCCGGAGGTGATCTTTTGACCTAACAACGCCGAGCCTTCCGAAGCGTTGGCGTTTAACTTACTCAACACATCGCTTTCGACTTCGATCTCGCGGATGGTGCCATTGCGCGCGGTCTGTGGCACAGCGGTGAACGTAGAGGTTGGCGCAACGGCTTGCACTGCGGGTCGCACCGGCGGTCTGCCGATGGGCGCGAGCGTGTTAGCGGGACGTAGTGTGGGGACGAGCGTGCGCGTTGGTAGTTGCGTCGGTGGTCGAACTGTTGGCGAGACTCGCGGAGTAGGTGGCGGCGTGTTGGTATTAATTGTCACGCCGACCGGCGCAAGGGCAATCGGTGCTTCGGCTGCACTGGCTTCGGCGCAAGATACGACAAGCACCGAGATGATGGCGAGATTCAAAAAACGTTTGCTTTGAACAATGAACGACATTATTGTGATCCCATCTTTAAAAAAAGTGCGCCCCTATGGCGACTCGAACGCCAGTTTTTGCCTTCGGAGGGCAACGCTCTATCCACTGAGCTATAGGGGCGGGTGAGAGGATTTTACCAGATGGAAAGTAAATACGTAAACACGGAAATACGTAAACAGGCAGACACGTAAACACGTTCTACCTGTTTACTTGTCTACCTCTCTACCTGTCCACTTAATTCACTTACCTTCACCCTCAACTTCTCAATCTCACTCCGATTTCCAAACTCATTCCCCATCTTCGCCATCTGGTGTTTTTTGTAAGCGAGTTCGGCGCATTTATGATGAAAGTCACTCAGCCGCCACCAACGGATCGGGTTGACGAAGAATGATCCGAAGTCTGCGCCGAAGCGGAAAAACGATGACGCCGTCTCTGCTTGTTGAGCCGTTAACGTACCCAAACTTACTTCGTCGGCGAGATATTGCTTTAACCATTTGCCTTCGTTGTAAAGCGAGATCAACGCGATGATGCCGACTCCGATGATCCCCATCCAATCGGAGAGAAAGGCAAACGGCAAACCATACAACCCAAATGTGGCGAAGGCATTGTGTAATGCATGCATCATCATCGCCGCGCTCAATCCGATCAACGGTAGGATCATCTTGAGCAAAATGTTACGCCGATAACGCGCTAAAGCAAAACCGATTCCCGTAAGGCTGGTGAAGAAGGCGTGATTGAGTCCGAACAGAAAGGCGCGCAAAATTATTAAACATCCCAACCCCGCCGCATCATCGCTGGCGGAGATGAAATACAAAATATTTTCAATGGCGGCGAACCCGAAGCCGACGAGCGATCCATAGACGATGCCATCCATCACCGAATCAAATTCTTTGTAGAAGAAGATGAAGATCAGCAAGACGGCAAGCCCTTTGATGCCTTCTTCGGTCAGCGGGGCGATGATGCTGCCACTGTAAAGCTCAAAGGCGAGGTTGTCCTCACCGATCACGGCGGCAACCGGGATGTTGAGAATCACTTGGGCGATGAGGGCGAAGATCGCCGACGGAATGAAGCCCCACAAAAACGCCGCGCCGATTAAATGCAACGGCTCTTTCTCCCAACGATCCAGCCACCAGATGAACAGGGCGTAGACCAACATTGGAAGAATACCCATGATGATAGAGATGAGGATAAGCATAGAAAACTCCCAACTTCAAAAAATCAAAATCCCAAAACTCAAAACGAAGCGGTTAGGTATCTTCTCAAAATGTAGGGGCGCACCCTCGCGTAGCGGGTCGCCCCGTTGG
>CAKKQG010000338.1 GCA_919901875.1 Anaerolineales bacterium | reverse complement strand
TGCGCGCCGAGTCCGTAGAGGAGTTGAGTCGGTGTCAGGTTGCCGATGAGCGCTTCAATAGGGAAACCAAATGTCCATTGAAATGGAAAGTAATTCGCCAGAGTCCGCACCCACGGCGGCATGAGCGATAACGGAACCAAGCGCCCCGACATCAATAGTTCTCCCGCAAAATACAATTCAAAGATCGCGTTAACCCGAGTCGTCCAAAAGGTGATCAAGCCCATCGTTGTTTGAAACATAGTGCGCACCAGATACGCGCCCCAGATGGCAATGAAGAAGGCGACGACTTGATACCACGTTGGATTGAGAGTCGGGTGAAATAACCAAACCATTATTGCCGCAATCGGTAGCCATAAAACAATCGCTATCACTTTCCATCCTGCCATCCAAGCAATGTCGTTATGCAGTGGATGAATAGGACGAAGCAATGCCGTCGCCAGCCGCCCATGCCGAATGCGATGCTCCCAACCATATGGAGTGAACACGATGTTCATGTTACGCACCAACATCCACACGATGTAATAGGCGGCGAATGTCCCTGCCGTATAACCGCCCACGCTGCCGCCGTTTGATTGCGCAACCGACGACCACACTACCAAGTAAATGATCGGCTCGGCAACCATGCCGATCATATAAAACGCGGCGGAGAGGGGATATTGAAATTCTTCTAACACAGAGAGGCGAAACATGGCGACGTAATAAGAAAACAAATCTTTCATAGTGTTATCCTAGACTTACGCACTTTAATCACGAATGACTCGAATACACGAATTTAACGAATAGAGCAATAAAAAAACATTCGTGATATTCGCTCATTCGTGGTATTCGTGATGGAATCATCTTGTCTTGCGTAAGTCAGTTATCCTTGCGCGAATACTCGCTCAATCACATCGTCAATCGGCGTGTCTTCAATCGTCAAATCATGCACGCTCAACTCACTCAACAGCTTCGCCGTAACACGCGATACATCCGTTTTGCTAATCCGTAACGTCGCGCGCAAACCATCTTTTGATACCACTTCGCCATAAGACGAAAGATCAACACCATTGCTCTCTAACGTCACGCTGATTGTTTTGTAAGACGAAAACTTTTGCACCAAACCGCTCAAGTCGCCGTCGAACAAAATTTTTCCGTGATGGATCACGATCACCCGCTTGCATAACGCTTCCACATCTGCCATGTAGTGGCTCGTCAGCAACACCGTGGCGCCGTAACGTTTGTTGTATTCGACGATGAACTCGCGCAAACGTTTTTGCATCGTCACATCGAGTCCAATCGTCGGTTCGTCGAGAAACAAAACTTTGGGCAAATGCAACAACGAACCGACGATCTCCACCTTCATCCGCTCGCCGAGCGAAAGATTGCGCACCGGCTTCTTCACCAACTCACCCAAATCCAACAGCGCAATCAACTCATCGCGCGTGCGTTTGAAATCCGCTTCGGGGATTCCATAAATAGCGCGATTGAGATCAAATGAATCGAGCGCGGGCAAATCCCACGCCAGTTGTTGACGATTGCCCATAACCAACGTGATCTGTTTGAGAAAATTTTTGTCGCGCTTCGACGGCGTGAAGTTCAACACACTCCCCTCGCCCGATGTGGGATACAACAAGCCCGATAACATTTTGAGAGTCGTGGTCTTGCCCGCGCCATTCGGTCCAAGGAAGCCAACCACCTCCCCCGCGCCGATCTCAAAGGTGATGCCGTCAACCGCTTTCACCTCTTTGTATTTACGTTTCACTAAACTCTTCATCGAAGCGATCAAGCCTGCCTCACGCTCCGGCACTTGATACGTCTTGTTGAGATTCTTTACATGAATAACTGACATTGCTATGCCTCTGCTTCCGTTACTGATAACTGCTCGCTGATAACTGGCACTTGCGCGCGAGAAAGAAGCGGCAACACCGGAGAAAGTATCACAGCCGAGATCAACAAGGCGGCACGCACTGAAAACGAATTGCCCACCACGCCGATGGCAGGTCCACCAGCGATCTGCCCAACCGCGTTCATCTGACTGCTCATCGAGAGCACCGTCGCCCGCACGCGCGAATCGGTAATCCGTTGATTCAACCAATTGCCATGAATAGGGTCTATGGCATAACGGAATGCGCCGATCAACATTACGGCGCTCAATGCCAGATAAAAATTTGGCGCAAGCGGGAAAGCAATAAGGCACGCCACCAACAGCGCGTTGATGATCCACAACAACCGCGCCGACACTGCTTGTTGATTGAGATCGAATCGTCGGCGGATCGTTTCAGTGATGGCGATGCTTAACACGCGTGATGCCGCCGCCGCGATCCCGAACCAGATCACCGACGTGAAGCCGAAGAGGGTCGGCAGAGTAAACGTGGCGATGATATACGCCGTCCACAATCGGTCGTAGCCTTCGCTGAACAAGCCGTGCAGAAAATCAAAACCGATCAATGATACGATCACCGGTTGAGCGCGCGTTAACTTCACGCCGTCGTTAAATGTATGCCACATCGTCTGCCACGTTGTGCGCCCTTCGCGCGGCGCAGGTTTAAAGTTGTGTTCGGGCATGGTGACGATTAAGAACACGCCCAGCACAAAAAAGATCACGCCGCCGATCACTATTGGCAGTGCCAGCGAGATGTTCGCGATCAACACACTCGCCCCAATCCCCACCATCGCGCAGATGTTACGCACATGCGAAGCGCGCAAGAATACCTCGCCCGCATTTTCATCACCGATCTCATCTACTAACCACGCTTCG
>CAKKQG010000337.1 GCA_919901875.1 Anaerolineales bacterium | reverse complement strand
ATGAATCCCGCGCCCATCGTCGGCAGCACATACCGCGCCACACGATCCCATGTGATATGCGTGGGAGAGGCTTCACTGCGATGGATGACACGTATCTTGTGTCTCATACTTCACTGCTCATCGCTCACTGCTCACCGCTCTTGCTCACCGCTCATTGCTCACCGCTCATTGCTCATTTCAACCCCAACACAGTCCTCGCAATCACCATTCTCTGCACTTCGCTCGATCCTTCACCGATGCTCATCAAGCGTTGATCGCGGTAAATGCGTTCAACAGCAAATTCGGATGAATAACCGTAGCCGCCGTGAATCTGGATCGCTTCAAAGCAAACTTTCTCGGCAACTTCGGTGGCGAACAATTTACCCATCGAAGCTTCTTTGGTGAAGTTCATGCCCTTCTCTTTTAACCACGCCGCGCGATAGACTCCCAGCCGCGCTATTTCGATCAGCATTGCCATGTCGGCAATTTTAAATTGAATCGCTTGATGTTCTTTGAGATATTTGCCAAAGGTCTGCCGCTCGTTGGAATATTTGATCGCCTCTTCCATCGCCGCTTGCGCTAACCCGATTGACAACGCGCCGATGCTGATGCGCCCGCCGTCTAACACTTTGAGCGTTTGCGCCAAACCCTTGCCCTCAACGCCCAACATATTCTCTCGCGGCACGCGCACTTCGTCGTAAGTGACGGCGTGAGTCGGCGAGCCTTTCAAGCCCATTTTCTTTTCGGGTGCGCCGATGGTGAGACCGGGTGTGTCGGTGGGGACGATGATCAAACTTAATTTGTCGGGAGCGGTGCGGCACAAGGTGATGATGATGTCGGCAATCGAAGCGTTAGTCGTCCACATTTTTGCGCCATCGAGAATCCACGAGTCGCCTTCGAGAGTCGCTTTTGTTTTCACGCCGCCCGCCAGATCACTTCCCGCGCCGGGTTCGGTGAGTGCCAGCGATCCAAGTTTGCCTTTGCCCTGTGCTAGCGGCTTCAACCATTTTTCTTTTTGCTCGTGTGTGCCGAATAAAGCAATGGGCGCGCAGCCGAGTCCATTGTGTGCCGCAATCGCTAAACCTGTTGATCCGCAGCCGCGCCCGATCTCCTCAATGGCAATCGCCGCGCTGATGGCGTCCACGCCCGCGCCGCCGTATTCTTCGGGCGCGTTGAGTCCTAACAAACCGAGCGGGCCCATTTTTTTGACGGCGTCCCAATTAAATTTCCCTGTCTCGTCGGTCTCTTTGGCGCGCGGTTTCACTTCTGCTTCGACAAACTCGCGCACCGTTTTTTGCCATTGGCGTTGCTCTTCGTTAAGTTGAAAATCCATGAATAAAATCCTTTCGCTGATAGCGGATAGCGAATGGCTGATAGCAAACAGCCATCAGCCATTTGCCATTCGCTATAACGTTTCCACCAAAAGATTTTTCCAGTTATGCCACAATTTTTCAAACTCTTTTTCATTTTGCCAAACGATCTCTGCTTTAGGATGCGACGGGTCAATGAAACCGAATCCATTTTGCGGATCATAATGCGCGAGCGGTTTAACGTGTGCCCACAGCACGCGCGGTAGATTGATTTCGCCAATGATCGGCATGGCGACCCGACTCTGATTCAACGCGTTCAACAGATCAGCCTTTGTCGCCCCAAATCGCCAGCGGGCGCGGACTCCGTTTTGCGTCAGCGTGTCGGCAATACCCCACGGTAGGGTTGCCCAATCCGGTATTCGTCGAATCACGATCAGGGGCAAGAGTCCGTGCCACCGTAGGCGCGGGCGATTCATTTCTAAGGCGAGAGTCTTGCCATCAAAAATTTTTTCGCCGCGAAACGTGTTCAACACAATTGCGGTGGTGAAGGGTCCGCAATCGTTGCTCTTGCCTTGCCATTGATGGTAGTGGATCAGATTCATATATCATTGCGTTTTGTTTTTAAACATAACTGCTCAGCCGTCATTGCGAGGAGCGTTCTGTGCGACGAAGCAATCTCAAAGCCTGTCCTGAGCGAAGCCGAAGGGCGCGACCGAGATTGCTTTCCGCTCCGCGAAGTGCGCTCGCAATGACGGAGTTAAACCTTTTTTACGAATCTCAAACTCAATAATATCATCAACGCCGCCGCAGTTACGACACTCGCTATCCGAAATAGAGTCGGCGTGCCGGCGTTGGCGTAGAGGATGCCGCCGCCGAATGCGCCGATCATCGCGCCGAGCCCCCACATCGAAGAGGTGAGTAATGCTTGCGCTGTCGCCGAGAGTCCTTTGGGCGCTTGCTGTTCCATGTAGGCAACGGCGCACACCAAATAGATTCCGAAACTCACGATGTGCAAAAGTTGTGTGAGATAGATCATCCACGGGGCTGTCGCCGCCGCCAACAACCACCAACGCAGCGCATACACGGCGGTGCCGATGACAACCCCCGACCACAACCCGCCGATTCGTTTGATGACACTTTCGGCGCGGAACAAAATTGGAATCTCGACGAATGCGCCGATTGCGCCCGCGATGCCGATCACGCTAGAGTCGCCGCCGATGAATTGAACGTGAAGCGCGAAGAAAAATTGCACAGCGGTTCCCGCCGCGCCAACGAGCAACGCTGAAAGCAGGAAGAGGGTGAGAGGAAGTTGCGCGAGGAGTTGTTTAAAACCTTGAAGCAGTGAAGCGTTCCAAAATTGTTGACGGGCAGGCAGGGGCAGGGCGACGATCACGCCGAAGGTCATGCAGGCGGCGTAACCGTAGAAGGTGTAAGTGATCGGAACAGTGATCAGCAGCCATCCCATTAAAAGTGAAAAGACGATGAAGCCAATCGATCCCCACAAGCGCACTACGCCAAAAGGCACGCGCTCTCTGGCGGCGATCTCGATTGCCGCGCTGTCAATGAGCGGACCGATGGCGGTGGCGAAGATCGCTTGCAAAATTGTGAGAGCGATGAGCGGGACGAGTTGTGTGGTGAATGGAATGATCAGCGCGGGCAGGATCGCGCCCGCAGTGGCAAGAGGCAACAAGCGGCGATGAAGGTTGAAGCGGTCACCGACGGCGCCCCATAGCGGGCTGGCGATCAATAAAACGATGGGACCGAGTCCGGTGATCAATCCGATCTGTTCACCGCCTAATCCGATTTTTAAATAATAGAGTGGGACGTAAGGGACGAGGCAGCCGATGGCACCGAAGAAGAAAAAATAATACGCGCTGATCAGATGGGCGTAGCGTGTCACAAATTATATTGCCCGACGGTGTGCAGTAACACAATGTTTGCCGGACCCATGTGCCCGATGGGCAGACCGGCAATGAGGACGACTTGCTGACCGACTTTAAGTCCGGTCTCGTTGATCAACGCTTGCTCAACGTCCATGATCATTTCTTCAACGGAAGTTGCGGTGGGGACGAGATACGGCTGCACGCCCCACATCATCGCCAGACGCGGATACGTTTCGGGTTCGGGCGTGAAGGCAAGCACCGGCACGCTGGGTCGTTCTTTGGAGAGGATGCGCGCGCTGTTTCCGGTTCGAGTAAAAATTGCAATCGCTTCCACGTTGCGATCACGCGAGAGTTCGCGCGCGGCGCGGGCGATAGCGACGGCGTCAACGGAAGTAACGTCGTGCATCTCGCGGAAGTGTCCCCAATCTTTTTCGTGTATCTCCGCTTCTTCGGCGATGAGCGCCATCATCTTCACCGATTCCACCGGATACTGACCCGAAGCAGTTTCGGCGGAGAGCATCACCACGTCCGTGCCGTCGAAGATGGCGTTGGCAACATCCGAGGCTTCGGCGCGCGTGGGGCGCGGGTTGTTGATCATCGATTCCAACATCTGCGTGGCGGTGATGACGATCTTGCCCTTGGCATTTGCCGCTTCGATGATCCGCTTTTGTGCCGACGGCACCACTTGCGGACTCAGTTCCACGCCCATATCACCACGCGCCACCATCACACCATCTGAAGCATCTAAGATCGCTTCGAGATTTTCAAGCGCGGCGGGCTTTTCAAGTTTGGCGATGATCGGTGTGTTGCTTTTTGCAGGGTTGATCTTTTGGATCGCGCGGCGCACGTCAATCACATCTTGCGCGCGCTGCACAAACGAGATGGCGACATAATCCACGCCGTGTTCCAAACCAAAGGTGAGGTCGGCGCGATCTTTTTCGTTGAGGGACGGCACGTTGACGATGATGCCGGGTAGATTAATTCCTTTGCGCGATTTCAACACCCCGCCGTTGGTAACGGTGACGACGACATCGGTGTCGGTGGTCTCCTTGACTTGACACTCGATGTTGCCGTCGTCCAGCAAGATGCGATCTCCCGGATTCAAATCCCACGGCAAGCCGCGAAAGGTCGTGCTGACAATCTGATCATTTCCTTCCACGTCGCGCGTGGTGATGGTGAACGTGGCGCCGGATACTAAGGTGACGCCGCCATTTGGAAATTCGCCGACGCGAATCTTGGGACCTTGTAAATCTTGCAAGATGGCGATCGGTTTTTTGAGTCGCGCCGCCGCCGAGCGGATGGTGGTGATCAATTGGGCATGATAGTCGTGTGTGCCGTGCGAGAAGTTAAGACGGGCGACGTTCATCCCGGCTTTGATCAGCGATTCAATTTTTTCTGGCGTGTCTGAAGCAGGACCTATTGTGGCAATAATTTTTATGCGGGGCATGTTTGGGATTATACACGCGGCGATTGAAATCGCGGCAACACAAGGCAAAACCCGCCTACGCGGGTTTCCGATCATTCATTTTCGTCTTGCGGATCGTTTAACGGGGGTGGATCACCGGAAACGATCAAA
>CAKKQG010000336.1:2486-4272 GCA_919901875.1 Anaerolineales bacterium | reverse complement strand
AGAAGAAGTGAGGCGATGCCAACGAGCCGCCAAGGGAATTGGATGAATTGGGCGAGAGGGAATGCGGACCAGAGGGGTTGAGATATCGAGAGGGTGAGGAAGCAGAGAAGAATGAACAATGGGAGATTGGGGATTAGAGATTGGAGATTGCGGCGGGCGAGAATAATTACTAATAACCAATTACCAATTACTAACACCAGTTGAGCTAACGACAGACTCGCTGGCATGAAGTTGGCAACAAGGTTGGGATCGAAGTTGGGAGGGAGGGAGAAAAGGGTGGAGAGGGTGAGGAAGTTGTTGCGGTAGTCGAGGTCAATGATGTTAATGGTGCGGTTGAGTTGGATGAATTGAGATTCGAAGATGATAGGGAGAACAAAAAAACATGAAATCCCAAATCCCAAAATCCAAATTCCAAACGGGTGTAATGTCATTCCGAGGAGCGTCCTGAGCGGAGCGCGATGCTTTTCGCGCGTAGTCGAAGGATGCGACGAGGAATCTCTGGGATTACCTAAGAGATTCCTCGCTGCGCTCGGAGTGACAGATTCATGGTTTCGTGTGAATAGAAGTGTAAAAATATAGACTAAAAGAATCGGCGTGAGGATGAACGCAGTGATCGTGTGGGTGAGAATCAACGCGGCGTAGAGGAGGGCGAAGGCGAGCGAATCGAGTCGGGATGAATTGAAGGTGACTCGCAGGGCTGACCGCATTACCCAAGGGGCGAGAGCCAGTCCCCAAGTTTCGGGATATGCGCCGCGATGAAAAATGTCGAAGTAGAGATACGGCGCGAAGGCGTAGGCGGCGGCGCAGGCGAGTCCGGCGACATCCGAATCAAATTGATCACGCGCCCAAGTGTACGCGCCGATGATCGCCACAATCAGCGCGAAGATGTATCCGAGTTGAAGAGATGTTGCTAATGGAAATGCGATTCTAAAAATGAGGGCGATGTAATACGAGAGCGACGAGTAAAAATTGAAGAGCGGCGAGCCGTAACCGTAATGCAATGTGGCGAGCCAACGCGGATAGAGATCGCCCTGCGCGATGTGCCGTTCAAGTTCGGCGAGACGATAGAAGTGATTCAATCCATCGCCGATGGTGGGATAGTTTGATGTGAGGAGAGGGAAGATGGCGAGGAGGATGAGGCTGGCTAATGGCGAACAGCGTATTGCGTATTGCGTGATGCGTGTTCCGTGATGCGCGAGAGGAGATGACGTTGACATGAGATACGCAATACGAACTACGCAATACGTTCACCGATCACTTTTTTATAAACTGCCACTGTTTCATCCACCGTCTTCTGCCACGAAAACTTTTTTGCCTGAAAGAGTCCATCGTTGATCAGACGTTGTGAGAGATCATCGTTGACGACGACGGAGAGAATCGCCGCGCCGAGTGCGCGTGCATCATCCGGGTTTTGGATCAAGTAGGCGGCTTCACCGACGACTTCGGGGATTGAGGAGAATGCGGTCGTGACCACTGGCGTGCCACAGGCCATGGCTTCGAGAGGCGGAAGACCGAATCCTTCGTAGCGCGATGGAAAAACAAAACACGCCGCGCCGCGATAGATCGCCGCTTTGTCATCTTCGTCCACCGCGCCGATGAATCGCACCGAATCTTTAATCTCTAATTCTTCAGCGTATCTTTCAAAATCATCGTAGAAGCGATCATTTTTTTTCGGCAACGCTCCGGCGATGACGAGCGGATAGTGTTCGCCGATGGAATTGCTCGCCCATGTCCACGCGCTGAGAAGTTGGCGCACGTTTTTGCGCGGATGAAAGCCGCCGAGATA
>CAKKQG010000336.1:0-2386 GCA_919901875.1 Anaerolineales bacterium | reverse complement strand
CTTTGAGATCGCGGCAGGCGCGGGGAAATGCGATCTGTTCAAAATAAACTTTGCCGAGGTTGGAGATTGGAGATTGGAGATTGGAGATTTTGAATTTCTGATTGTTGATTTCTGATTTCTGATTGTTGACGGCTGATGGCGTGACGAGAGTCACTTCAACATCATCGGGCATATAGTGAAGCAGCCAGCGTAGATATTGTCCACTGCCGGTGTGAGGTTGATCGTAGAACCAGCCGTTGAGGGCGAGACGCATTGATGCTTACGGGCGCGAAGATAACACTTCGACTAACTCTTTGATGATTTGAGAAACGGTGAGGGGTTCGACAGTGATGTGGTCGTCGGGGTTTTCAATGGGATGGCGATGCCAACCGCGTCTGTGATCGTTGTCAATTCCCCAAGTCCGTTTTTTTTGATCGATCAAAGAAAAACTTGTGGTGTCTGCTTGGCTATTGAAGTGAACTTGCAGAAATTTCTGTGTGTCCAGATGCGCGCGCCCATGCAAAACGAATTCTTCTATATCAATATCAACTTGATTGAACAAACCGCTTTCATTGAGCGCGGTGACGAGCTCGGCATGGAAGCTATCTATATCCATTGAATTTTAAGTTGGCGATAATGCGCCAGCAACGTCTCTGCTGCTTCCCACTCCCAATAATCACTCTCGACCTCGTAAGAATAAATGTCTTTGCCCAAGTCATTTGTTTCTGTGCGGCGCAAAAATTCCGCAAAGGTCATTCCCCACTTTGCTTCAAACTCTTTGGACACATGCAAATGTTTTTCTATTTTCAGATCAAGGTATTCTGAAAAAACTTTCCACAACGCGAGTTCCATGTCAGGCGTAGTAGAAACTTGATTCAGAAAAGCAGCAATGCGAGGCGATACGGCTACCATAGTTTATTTTCCTCTGCCGAAAGTTTATCACAAAAAAAACATCCGAAGCTTTCAAGGCTTCGGACGTTATCTCTCATGCATACCCTTGTGGATTCTTCCTCTTCCATTCCCACGCGCTGGCGATAATTTCTTTGAGATCGTTGTAGCGCGGCTTCCATCCAAGTTCTTTGCGAATCTTTTCGGATGAAGCGACGAGTCGTGGTGCGTCGCCGGGTCTTCGTGGAAGTTCCTTCGCCGGAATCGGGTGCGCCGTCACCACGCGGGTAGCCTCTAACACTTCCTTCACCGAATAGCCGACGCCCGACCCCAAGTTGTAGATCAGAGTCTCTTTTTGATTCAAGGCTTCAACCGCCAAGACATGCGCCGAAGCAAGATCGGCGATGTGAATGTAATCGCGGATGCAAGTGCCATCGGGCGTGGAGTAATCTGTTCCATAAATGGTGGCGGCATCACTTTGACCTAACGCCACATAAAACAAACGTGGGATGAGATGACTCTCCGGTTGATGATCTTCGCCGCGTTCTTGGGTTGCGCCGCAAGCGTTGAAGTAACGCAAGCAGGCGTAACGCATCCCGTGAATTTTTTGATTCCAGCGCAACATCGTTTCGATCATCAATTTGTTTTCACCATACACATTGGCGGGATCGATCTTTGAATCTTCGCGCAACGGTTCATCGCTCGCCGCAAAGATCGCCGCCGTGGACGACAAGACAAACTTCAAACATTTCGCGCGCACAGCCGCTTCAATGACGTTGTTGGCGTAAGCCACATTGTTGCGAAAATACAGCGCCGGGTCTTTCATAGATTCGCCCGCTTCGATCAACGCGGCAAAGTGCAGAACCGCGTCGAACTTTTCTGAAGTGAAAACTTCTGCCAGCGCAACACGATCTGAAATATCGCCGTGAATAAATTTTGCCTTCAATGGGATCGCCGCGCGATGCCCACGCGATAAGTTGTCGAACACGGTCACATTATGTCCCGCCTCAATTAATTGTTGCGCCGTCTCGCTGCCGATGTAACCTGCGCCGCCGGTGACCAGTAAGTTCATAGAAGTCAGAGGTTAGAGGTTAGAAGTCAGACTCAGACCTCTGACTTCTAACCTCTAATACCTATCCTTTCAAAATTTTCAACTCTGCCACATTCGCCATCAAACGTTTAATGCCCACGCCTTCAAAGGCAATTGTTACCAGTTCATCGTCGCCTTCGCCCTTGCTCTCGATAATCATCCCATCGCCGAATGTAGTGTGCTTCACTCTTTGCCCCGTCTTGAATCTTGAATCATTAATCTTTACTCTCACAGGTTTGCTCGCATCTTTTTTAACCGAACTCTCCCATGTCGTCATGCGTTCATATGCTTGAGAGTTGCGCGAGGCTTTGCTGAAGTTGCCGGTGAGCAATTGATCAGGCAGGTCGTCGAGGAAGCGCGATGGATTCATGATGTCCGCGCCGCCGTACGTGGTGCGGCGAAAAGCGCGGGTGATGAACAAACGATCTT
>CAKKQG010000335.1 GCA_919901875.1 Anaerolineales bacterium | reverse complement strand
ACCCTTCAATGATCGCGGAAGCCGACTCTCTCTCCGCCTTCACCCTCATTGACGCGCGCGCCGCCCCACGCTATCGCGGCGACGAAGAGCCGATTGATCGTGTGGCAGGTCACATCCCCTCTGCGAAAAATTTTTATTGGGGCGATGCTCTCGCACCCGATCAAACATTTCTCCCACCCGATCAACTCCGCGCAAAATTAGAAACGATCCTCAAAGGCAAATCACCCGATCAAGTTGTGTGCTATTGCGGCAGCGGAGTCACGGCGGCGTTCAATATGCTGGCGATGGAAGTTGCCGGACTCAAAGGCGTAAAGCTGTATCCGGGATCGTGGAGCGAATGGTCGAGCGATGAGAAGAGAGTTGTAGCAAAAGGGAACGAATGAGTTAAGACACTGAGTGTTTTAAAAATACTCGGTGTCTCTATGGAGAGAGATGATGAAAATTTTTATTACAGGCGGCACAGGGTTTATAGGAACACCGTTGACGAAAGCATTGCTCAAACGCGGACACGAAGTGACTCTTCTCTCGCGTTCGGGTAAAAGCGTGGAGGGAGTCAAAATTGCCAAAGGCGATGTCACCGAGAAAGAATCAATGCGCGAGGGGATGACGGGCGCGGACATCGTTTTTCATAATGCGGGCTGGTATGAGATCGGCATCTCGAAATCGGCACAACAAAAGATGCAGGCGATCAACGTAGAAGGCACAAAAAATGTTTTGAGATTGGCAAAAGAGTTAGGTATCAAGCGCGTCGTCTATACATCGTCCTGTGTAGCCATAGGCGACACCGGCGGCATCACCGTAGATGAAACGTTCAAACGAGTTGCGCCAGCTAAAACATATTACGAGCAATCCAAAACCGAAGCGCACGAGATCGCCTTGCAATATCCCAACGTGATCAGCGCTTGCCCGGCGCAAGTGATCGGCGTGGGCGATCATTCACCGTTTGGATATTATGCGTGGTTGTATGTTCGCAACTTGTTGCCGCCGATCATCTGGGCACCCGAAGGATGTTTTACTTACGTGCATGTTGACGATGTCGCCGAAGGGATCGCCTTGGCAGGCGATAAAGGGAAAACAGGCGAAGTGTATTTCTTCGGTGCGGGATCGATCACAATGCGCGACTTAATGCCGATGTGGAAGGAAGCGGTTGGCGGCATCCCGCCGTTTATTTGGTTGCCCAAACCCATCGCGCTCGTGCAAGGAATGATCGCCGAAATATTTTTGCGGCTGATCGGCGTGTCGGCATTTATCTCGCGCGAAGGCGTTGAATCATCTTACGTGAGCTTTCGTCACTCCGGCGAGAAAGCCAAGCGTGAATTAGGTTGGACGCCGCGCGAGGCGAAGCAGGCGTGGGTGGATACGTTGAGGGGAGAAAAAGAAAAAATTTAATCACGAATATCACGAATGGGCGAATAACACGAATAAAAATATTCGTCGCATTCGTCTATTCGAGTCATTCGTGATGAAGCATGATGACAACACTCACGATACTGGGCGCAGGCGAAGCATTCGACCCCAACATTCCGAACACATCGTTGTTGTATGAAGGCGCGAAAAATGTTTTGCTTGATTGCGGCTTCGCGGCGGCGCAAGCTTATTGGCGACGCGGGTTCGATCAAAATTATCTCGACGCGATTTTTCTGACGCATCATCACGCCGATCACACCTTTGGTTTGCCGGCAGTGTTGTTAGTGATGCAGCTTGCCCCACAAAACCGCACCAAGCCTCTAACGATCATCGGCACGCCGAACACGAAAGATTATGTGACGCGGATGATGGACATCGCCTACACACCGGGGATGAAGCGACTCACCTTTGAGGTGAACTTCATCGAATGTGCGCCCGGTGACGCCGTCAACTTAAATCCCATCACGATCAACACTGCCTTACCCGATCACGGCATCCCCGTTCTCTCGACTCGATGGGAAGTGAATGGTGTGTGCCACTTCGCCTATAGCGGCGACGGCAAAGCCACTCCGGCTTCGCACACGTTGTTCAAAGATTCAAACGTGTTGGTTCACGAATGTTACGCTCTGCCCGGTCACGAAGGCGCGGTGCATACCGACGTGCAAACTGTTTTGCAACTTGCGGCTGATTCAAAAATCTCAACCTTGATTCTGGTTCACGTCGCCGCCGCGCAGCGCCAACTTGTAGCGGAGTTTGTGAGGACGCAAAATTTTTTGGGAGGGAGGGTGTTGATGCCAGAGGCGGGGTTGGTATTGCAGGTGGGATAAAAAAAGGAGACGCTACGGGTAGCGTCTCCTTGTCGTTTAAGCCACAGTGGCTTTTTGCACAGTTAAGCGCGGCACGAAGGTAGTGCGTGGCACTAACTCAATTCGCACCAACACAACTTTTTTTCCCTGTTTCCGCGCCCGCTGCGCTAGTTTGCGATTGAAGGCGGCAAGTTCAGGATCGCTATCAGGAATAAAATATACGCTCGCGCCTTTAGGAACACAGCGAGAAAAGGATTTATCGTGCAGGAGTTCTTGTGTGAAAAGTTCTGCGTATTCTAAGTTTTTGCGCGCGATCTCGCGGCGGCGTTGCACAGTTGGCATAGAATGCGTATAAACAGTAGGTCTGAGCGGAAATAGTTCTTTGTAATTTTGGAATGTAGTAGGGGAGCGTTTCTAATCCGCTGTTTAACATTTTTCTAATCCCAACCATTATTCTGCATGGGAAGGTGAGAGTCGCACACGCGTTGATGTCCAAGGTTCAGAACACTGTTTGTTAGCGGATTAGATGCGCTAAAACCACAACACTCATCTCTACTTTCGATGCTACCGAGTATATCATTCGTTGACAATAGAAAAGGTTAATTTTGTCCATCCGCACCCGTCGTTTGGGTTGTCTCACCATTGTCATTTTCGTCATCATCGGCGTCTTGCTCCTCCTCATCGCCGCTTTCTACGCACCCCGTTAAACAAAAAGAGACGCCGCCCTCGCAACGCCTCTCCAACTTCCAACCTCTAACTTCCACGCGAAGCGTCCACTACACCTTCTTCACCACAATATCCCCAATCACATTCGCCGCTTCGTCGCCGCGATCTGCCGCATTGGAGAGATGGCGATAGATCTCGCGCAGTTTCAACATCTCCACCACATCTTCAACATTCTTTGGACCCACAAACAACGCGGCAATGGCTTCACGATACACGCTCTCTACGCGATTCTCTAACGCTTTGGCGCGCACGGCGTGGTCGTTGGCGACGTTGGGATGATCGTTGAGGCGCAAGACGCCTTTTTGAATCTCTTCGGCGGCGTCACTCAGCAACGACACCATGCGTTTGAGATAATCGTTTGGCTTCACGCCGAGCATTTCCATTTCTTCCGTCGTCGTATCGGCATAATCAATCACGTCGTCAATCGCCCGCGAGAGAGCAAAAATATCTTCGCGATCCATCGGCGTGACAAAGTGACGGTTCAACTCGTCAATCAAAATGCGGCGCACCTCGTCGGCTTCTTTCTCGACTTTCTTCACGCGCTGCGCCGCTTCGTGATTCTGATCGCGCATATACTCTTGGAGCGCGTGCAGCCCGTCAACCGTATGCTCGGCTTGCTTGAGTAACAACGGCAAAAAAATATCAGGTTGCTTGTTGAGGAAAGAAAATGGAAAAGGAAATTTCATTTTGGCTAATAGCAAATGGCAGATAGCAGATAGCAGATAGCGTATGGCAGATAGCAGACAGCCATCTGCCATACGCCATACGCTATCCGCTATCCGCTATATGCTAAATGGATCATCCACGAGAGTCCCGCGCCGACGATCATCGCCGCCGGAATCGTCAGCCCCCAAGCGATCACCATCTCTTGCGCCACGCCCCAGCGCACTTTGGAGACTCGTTCTGCCGCGCCCGCGCCCATGATCGTTGAACTGATCACTTGAGTCGTGCTGACGGGTCCCCCCAACAACGCCGCGCCCATGATCACAATGGTCGAAGCAATGTGCGCGGTGAACCCGTGCACCGCGCGCACCGTGTACATTCTTCCGCCGACAGTTCGGATGAGCCGCCAGCCGCCGAGCATAGTTCCAAAAGAGATGGCCGCCGCGCTCACGGCGATGACCCAAAGCGGCACATCAAAATTCGGGATGACCCCTGCGCTGACTAATCCTAACGTGATGATGCCCATCGTCTTCTGCGAATCATTCGTGCCGTGGCTCAAGCCAAGTCCGATACAGGTAAGCATCTGCCCGTGGCGAAACATAAAATTGATTCGCGGTGAGGCGTCGCGCGCTATAAAAAAAAACAAACGCAAGATGATAAATCCGGCGATAAACCCAAGCGGCGGCGCAAGGAACAACGCCAACAAGACTTTGATCAAGCCATCGAAATGAATCGCGGTGAAGCCGCCACTCAAAATCACCGCGCCCATTAACCCGCCGACCAACGCGTGTGATGACGACGACGGCAAAGCGAACCACCATGTGATTCGATTCCAGATGATTGCCGCCAACACACCGGCTAACACCACTGGCACCGTCACCGCGTGCGGCTCCACTAATCCTTGACCAACCGTATTCGCCACGGCGACGCCGAAGAGAAAAGGACCGATGAACTGCGAGACAGCCGTGAAGACCAACGCGCGGCGCGGCGACATAGCGCGTGAGGCGATAGCGGTAGCAACAATACTGGCGCTGTCATTGAATCCGTTAAAGAAATCGAAGATCAACGCGGTGGCGATGAGGATGTAGAGCAACGTCATAGAGAAGGCGGATTATATAGCAGATAGATACAAGTATGAAAGGCGATTATACTTCGTGTGAGGAGACAAAAATGAAACTAAAACTTTTTTTGCTCACACTTCTTCTTGCGGCGTGCCAAACACTGCCCACCACGCCCGCGCAAATTCAACCGCCCTTCCCAACAGCAGGCGCGATTGAAAAAACAGCGCGCGTCTATTTGGTTGAAACAGGTTGGTTCAATGGCAAAGAGATCAAGTATTACAACATGGGAACCAACACGTCGGGGCGATCCGATGACGCGACTCGCTTGAAGATCGAACCGGTGTGGATCTTTGCCACAGGGGTCGCCGCCGATGGCAGCCCGATCAAACTCGCCGCGCAAGATGCGCTGTTTGATGCGAAGCCGGGTGACGCGGCATACACCGATCTGTGGCAAGCCCATTTTGTCACTCCAACCTCTGACTACAAACCTAACAGCGTGACATCGTTAGAGGCGTTAAACAAAAGCGGACTCAAGGTTGAAAAACAAGCGATGTTTGTAAATTGTCCCATCGTGCCGCTCGATTCAAAACTCGGCGATGAATCACAACCTGTTCAAAAAGGTTGGGTCAAGGGCGAACCGATTGCTTATTTTGATTTTGGTCCCACCAATCCCAAACCCGGCAAAGTTTATGCCTTCATCACCGGATTTGATTCCAACAAACGACCACAGCTCGTCGCAGGTCAACATTTCATTTTCGACTCGACTCGCGGCGCTTCCGGTTATAGCGATTTTTGGATCGTGCAATGGGTAACGGTAGATGCAAACTACAAAGCAGAGTCGATCAAATCAGCGAGCGACATAAAGTTTAAAGTTGAACCGTCAACATGGGTGGTGAATTATCCGCACAAATAATTGGCAACGGATGTTTAACGGATGTAACAGATGCAGCGGATGTGTCTATCCGTTACACGCGAAGCGGCTACATAATCCGTTGCCACGATCTTTGCAATCACGGCGTCAGCCGTATCGTCTCCCCCACCCTTTCCCCCGTCTCTGGCACATACCAACCGACCTCGATCATCGCGCCGCGCGTGTTGATCAAGATTGTATCGCTCACATATTCACCCTTCACCCACAACGACGTGGGGTAGAGACGACCCGACGGGTCGTCTCTGCGATGCGGTTGCGAATCATTTTGAGCAACGATCTGCCCATTAGCGTCTAATATATGAACGAATAAAGTGTAATCCACATCCGTCTCTTTCAACGCGCGCCAATGCAAGGTGATCGAATCGGGTTTGAGATCGTAGCCAACCAACTCAAACTGATCACCGATAACTGTATTCGTTCTTACTGATGTTATGGGCGCGGTCATCTGCCTTTCCACTTCCTTCACTGTCACCGTGCCGATCAAAAAGTCGTTGACCGTCACTTGATACACGCCTGCCGCCAGATCGCGCGGAATGCGCGGCGCGTAGCGATCAATCAACATCTCGCCCGACGCAAGCCGTGTAACTGTTCTTGTTTCAAGATCACGATCATTCAACTTGATTCGAATTGCAACGTTAGAGATTTCTTGCGTCGCTTGCCACGTCAGGGCGAAGGGCAACGATTCGCCTTGCCGCAAAGTGGCGGGCGGCGCGTCAAGTTTGATGAGGTTGAGGTTGTTGATGGTGACGAGAGGCGTAACAAGATTGGAGATTGGAGATTGGAGATTGGAGATTAAAACAGGTTTCAAGATGGCGTAAGCCGCTGTGCCAGACTTCGTGATGACTGAAAGACTCGCTTTATCGTGAGGGGAATAGAATGACAAATAAAGTTTGTAGTTGCCTAGTGGTCTGCCAATTTGATCGTCAAATTTCAAACGCATCAGGATCGTTTCGCCCGCCTG
>CAKKQG010000334.1:14379-18297 GCA_919901875.1 Anaerolineales bacterium | reverse complement strand
GTTGGCGATCTGGGATCGGTTGTTGAGGGCGGCGGAAGGGAAAGTGATCAGTTGTTAGTGAACAGTAGTCAGTAGATGCGTCCACTGATCACTGGTTACTGATCACTTCAAATACTTTTCTAGTGCTACTACTGCTCCCTCCTCATGCACACTCGGCGCGATCCAATCGGCGGCGGCGAGCGCGGCGGAGCTACTGCCACTCATCGCCACGCCAACACCTGCCCACTGCAACATCTCCACATCGTTGTCGTTATCGCCCACGCACATCACTTCCTCACGTTTAATTCCAAAGTGATTCGCTAACCACTCTACGCCCACCGCTTTGCTCATCCCGCTCGGCAGCCCTTCCACTAAAACCGGGTGCGACGGCACGACGGTGATCTTCGCTAAATGTTGATCAAACGTCTCACGTAGTTCTTTCGCTAACGCATTGCGTTCTTGCGGGTCGTGCAGACTCAAAATAAATTTGTGAGGCACTTCGGGCAGGTCGGTCAGGAAGTTGTCCACATATTTGTAGCGCGACACCTTGAGCAAATTCATCAGCCCTTGCGGAAAGTCAATGCCGCTCTTCAAATAAATCATATCGGGACATTCAAAATGTAAGTTCCAGCCGCGCTCTTTGCTCTCTTGAACGATCACCGCTATGACGGCAGGATCGAGCCTGACTTCGTGCAAAACTTTTTTGGCGCGATGATCGACTACCAATGCGCCTTGAAAGCAGATAAGCGGCGCAGTGATATTTAACGCATCGGCATATTGATCGGTGGGGCTGAGTCCTCTGCCTGTCGCCAGCGTGACGATGACCCCTTGATTCATGGCGCGCGTGATCGCCTCTTTGACTTTGGGTGTGAACGTCAATGTTTCGTCGAGCAGTGTGCCGTCAAGGTCGAAGGCGATGAGTTTGATCATAAGCAATGAGCGATGAGTAGTGAGCAATGAGCGAGAGCCGCCAGCGGCTAGCTGCTAACCACCAGTAGCCGATCCAACCCCGCCAAATCTTTTTTCACTTCACTCTCCGCCGTCGGAAAATAATTTTTCGCCAAGCTCAACGCCGCTTCCCCCTCATTCGCCGCGATCTCTGCCAAGATGACTCCGTGTGGTAGCAAGTGATCGCGCGCCGCATCGAGCAAACGTTCAATGATTCTTAATCCATCATCGCCGCCATCGAGCGCGAGACGTGGTTCGTGTTTGATCACCTCAAGCGCTTCAAGTTCTTGCGTTGGGATATAAGGCAAGTTGGCGCAGATCATATTCACCTTGCCAACGCCTTCGAGCAAATCGCCGTGAATGAATTTGATTCGATCTGCTACGCCGTGTCTTTGCGCGTTTTCTTTTGACACCTTCAACGCTTCCTCTGAAATATCCGTGGCGAAGATTTCCGCGTCGTTTAGTTTCGTTGCCAGCGTAATCGCAATAATCCCACTTCCCGTTCCAACATCGCAAATAGCGAATGGCTGATAGCGAATGGCTGTTTCGATCAAGAGTTCTGTTTCAGGTCTTGGAATAAGGACGTGAGGGTTAACTTTAAACGCAAGTCCAAAAAATTCCCATTCGCCTAACACGTAGGGCAGTGGCATCCCGCGACTCATCTGCGCGATCATCATATCAAATCGCGTGTGTTGATCTTCGTTTAGTTCTGCTTCAGGGTGAGCGATGATCCATTCCCGCGTTGCGCCCATCGCCTGCGCCAAGATCAATTCCGCTTCGCGGCGGGAGAGGGTGGAGGGGAGGGAGGAGAGGATGGAATTGATTGACAAAATGTTGAAGAGGAAATGCTGAACCGTCAGCAATTTTATTCGGGAAGAGAGGATGCCTCCAACTTCTAACCTCTAACATCCAACTTCCAATTACACACCCGCTTCCGCCAACTTCTCCGCCTGATCGCGTGTCGCCAACTCGTCAATGAACTCATCAATGCCGCCCTGCATCACCGCCGGCAAGTTGAAAACTGAAACGCCAATGCGATGATCGGTCACGCGCCCTTGCGGATAATTGTATGTGCGGATCTTCTCCGAGCGATCCCCCGAACCAATCTGCAACTTGCGCGCCTCCGATGCTTCCTTCTGTCGTTTTTCTATTGCTGCGTCGTAGAGTCGCGCCCGCAAAATGCCCATTGCCCGCAAACGGTTTTGCGTTTGAGATCGTTCATCTTCGCACGTTACCACGAGTCCGCTTGGCACATGAGTTAATCTCACAGCCGTCGCGTTCTTCTGCACGTTCTGTCCGCCCGCGCTTGAGGCGCGGTAGGTGTCAATCTTCACGTCGCTTGCAGGCACGTCAATTTCTACTTCGTCCACTTCGGCTAACACCGCAACCGTCGCCGTCGAAGTATGAATGCGCCCTTGCGATTCGGTGAGCGGCACACGTTGAACGCGATGCACACCCGACTCATATTTGAGTCGTGAGAACGCGCCCTTGCCCTTCACTTCAAAGATCACCTCTTTATATCCGCCCCTGTCAGTATCATTCGCCGACATCAAATCTACTTTCCAATTACGCCCTTCGGAGTAGCGCACATACATGCGAAACAAATCTGCCGCAAAAATTCCGGCTTCATCGCCGCCCGCGCCGGCGCGAATTTCCACGATCACACTTTTATCATCACGCGGATCGCGTGGCAATAGCAACTGTTTCATCATTTCATCCAGCTGCTCTTTGCGCTTTTCGAGATGCGGAATTTCGGCTTCGGCGAGTTCTTTTAAATCAGGAGTCGCCAACATTTTCTGCGCTTCGTCTAAATCTTTCAACACAGCTTTGTATTCATTGAACTTAGCCACGATCTCTTCTAATACGGCGCGCTCTTTGCTGTATTCAGCGATCTTGCTGTAATCGCCGCCCGAATGTCCGGCGATGAGTCTATTCAATTCTTCGTAACGGTTTTCAACTCCAGCGAGTTTTTCTAATAACATAGTCCCATGCGTCAAAAAATCCCGCGTGTGCGGGAAGATGGCAGAATTATAACATCACCGTCTATAATCTCACTATGACCCTCCTCATCAACGCAGATCGATTTAAAGAGGATTTTGATCAACTGGCGCAGATCGGATCAACCGCTGATGGCGGAGTGAACCGACCTGCCCTCAGCGCAGCTCACCTCGAAGCCCGCGCTTGGTTCAACGCGAAAGCCGCCTCGGCCGGACTCCGCACCCAAACAGATTCGGCCGGCAACGTCTCCGCGATCCTAGAATCCCCAATCTCTAATCTCCAATCTCTTCTACTCGGTTCACATACAGATTCCGTCCCCAACGGCGGTCGCTTCGATGGCGCACTCGGCATCGTCGCCGCGCTGGAAGTGTTACGCACGATCAAAGAATCGGGCGTGCAACTTAAAGTGAATCTTGAAGCGATAGATTTTACTGATGAAGAGGGAACACTGGTCGGGTTACTCGGAAGCAGCGCACTCGTTGGCGGCATCACTCAGGAGTCACTCAGCAACCCACGCGGTGGACGTTCCAATTTAGAAGAAGGACTCGCACGCGCGCATTTAACTGAATCAGGAATCTTAAACGCCAAACGCGATCCCCAATCCATTGCCGGTTATTTGGAATTGCACATCGAGCAAGGTCCGCGCTTAGTGCAATCGGCAATCGCCATTGGTGTTGTTTCTGGAATCGTCGGCATCACCTCGTATCGCCTGAAATATATTGGCGCGGCAAATCACGCTGGCACCACGCCGATGGAGACGCGCAGCGATGCCGGGTTGGGCGCGAGCGCGTTCACGCTCACCGCGCGCGAGATGGTGATGCGCGATTTTCCGAATTGTGTGGTCAACGTGGGGCAGATGAATTTTAAACCGGGCGCGTTTAACATCATCCCCGGCGTTGCCGAATTTGCGTTAGAGTTTCGCTCACCCGAATCAAAACAGTTGAAGCAACTTGAAGCGTCATTGCTCGGATTAGCCGAAGTGATCGCGCGGCA
>CAKKQG010000334.1:13045-14279 GCA_919901875.1 Anaerolineales bacterium | reverse complement strand
GAATGGGATGATTGTTTAAATGGCGCGAATGTGTTGTTGAGGGCGGCGTTGAATCTAATGAGCAATGAATAATGAGCGTATAATAATGAAGAATGATTACTAACCCGAGCGAAGCTGCAATCACAATGAATCACCTCAACGAATTGCGCGCGCGCTATAGCGTGGTGGAATCTGATCTTGCCAAAAATGAGCGGGCAAAAAAGATGGAGTTAGCAGGTTTGCGAAGCGTGGCAGATGAGATACAAGCGGAATTGCAAGCGTATCAAAAGGAGAATTTTACTATGTCACTTACTGAAGTGCTTCCTGTATTGCATGAATTGAAACGCGCTGATAAATTGCGCGTTCTGCAATTCTTGGTGATCGAGTTAGCGGCCGAAGAAGGCGTGACTTTGCTGGAAGCGGGGAAGAGTTATCCTGTGTGGACTCCTTTCAATTCGTTTAGCGCGGCAAAAGTCTTGCTTGAGACATTAGAGGCTGACAAGAATTTACAAAATGTCTAACGTCGAACGATTTACATTCAGTGAAGTTGAGCCGTTGGTTGGGATGGCAAGTCTCTTGCCTTATCTGCCATTGACTTTGATTAATGGCAACACACATATCGGAGTTTCATGTTTGTTGGATACAGGCTCAACTGTAAATGTGATGCCTTACAACATTGGTTTGCAGTTGGGCGCGGTGTGGGACAAGCAAACTATACCGATCTCTCTGAGTGGTAGCTTGGCTGATCTGGAAGCGCGAGCATTGCTTGTTTCGGCGCGTGTCGGCGGTTTTGACCCAGTCCGTTTAATTTTTGCTTGGACACAATCTAACGATGCGCCCTTGCTTTTAGGGCAAGTCAATTTCTTTATGGAGTTTGATGTTTATTTCTCTCGTTCACGATCTTTCTTTGAAGTGCAACCAAAGAAGTAATCTAATTGCTATGAGAAACAATATGCTGCGCCGTGCGGCATAATATATTTTCGTCGCCCCAAAGGAGGGCAATACCATGAACTACCAAAATCCAAAATCACTCTATTTCCAAGTTTGCTGATCTTCGCCATTCTCCTTTCCGCTTGCGCCTCACCTACTCCGACTCCTCAATCTCGACCCGGTCTCACTCGTGAAGTTGCCTCACCCACACCCGCTGGACAGGTCGAAACGCAAGTCGCGGCGACGATTGCCGCGCGCGACGCGGCAACTGCCGCTGTTGAGCAAGCAGTGAAGCTGACTCTTACCGCATCAGCTCCTAAAGCAA
>CAKKQG010000334.1:9532-12945 GCA_919901875.1 Anaerolineales bacterium | reverse complement strand
GCCGCTGTTGAGCAAGCAGTGAAGCTGACTCTTACCGCATCAGCTCCTAAAGCAACTGTTCCTTCATCATCAACGGCAACATCAGCTCCGACTGCGACGCCCGTACCAATAATTCTTTCTACACTACCGCCAGCGAGTCCAACGACCGCACCAACCGTTGCTAATGAACAAAGTAATTGGGTTATTGCGTTTATTTACAATTTCCCTGCCGGGTTTTGGTCCGAAGGAACACATCAATATACATTGGTTGAAGTGTGCCCTCAGCAAGGGTTGCCACTCGTTACCAGTTGTACGTATCCCAATTCATTCCAAGTTTCTAAAAGTGCGCCATTACTTCCAAACCCTGTTTATATTCGTGTAGGTGGCTTGGTTAATAATATGTTCGTTGGTGGCGGTGTTGGCGCTATTCATCCTTCGCAACCAACCATAGCTGTTCTAAGATTTATCAACCTAACTCGTTCCGCGGCTGAAATCGCAAAGAGCTGTAAATCTACAATCTCTTGGGATGGCGGTGCTCCCCAATCCTTAATTCCTCAAGAACCGTTTCAGCGGTAACTTTGTGCAAGTAGCAGACCTCGCGGGTTTTAAAAACACGCGAGGTCTGCTCTGGAACTTTCTTATATGAAACAGCGTCTATCTCTCAAGACGCTGTTTTTATTTAAAGGCAAATGAATCACTGAGCCACTGAAATTACTGAGCGCACTGAATCAGTGTCATCAGTGATGTCATCCTATTCAGTGTTTCCAATTCTCAAGACGCTGTTTGTTTTTGTGGCGTGTGCTAAAATGTTTGTGCTACCTAATTTTGGATAAGGAGTGTGGCATATATGATGCAATCGATTCGAACTATTGAAGCAATTTATGAACGCGGCTATCTGCGTCCTTTGCAACCTATTGAAGGGCGCGATGGGCTGGTCTATTTGGTAACAGTGCTTGATGTGTCTGCGATGAATCGCAAACGAACTGCGCGAAGTGCGCGCGGCAAATATCGTGGGATTATGATCTCGACGGCTGAGTTTATGCGAGGTAAACAAGAAGAAAAAGATTTGGAGCGATAATGACTCAACCCGTCGCTGCTCCAGATCGTTTTGTGTTTGATGCTTGCGCTTTAATCGCCTACTTTACTGATGAGGAAGGCGCAGAAAAAGCAGAACGCCTTATTGAACAAACCCAAGAAAGAAGATTACTATGGTTGCTCCCACTCGCGCGCGCCTTGTTAAACTTGGCAAGTCAAAAGCTATTCGTATCCCACAACAAATGTTGAAGCAAGTCGGTTTAGTTTCAGTAGTTGAACTGGCGGCAGATCATCAGCGTATTGTGATTCAACCGTTGGCGCGCGCGCGTCGCCCGCGTCAGGGTTGGGCAAAGTCGTTTAAGAAGATGGCAAAATTAGGCGATGATCGTTTGCTTGATGCGCCACTTCCTACTTTGACAAAATGGGATGAAACCGAATGGCAGTGGTAGTCAAACGGTTTGAGGTGTATCTGGTTAATCTCGATCCAACTGTGGGTAGTGAGATTCAAAAGACTCGCCCTTGCTTGGTAATCTCACCCGATGAATTGAATCGTTACATTGCTACAGTGATCGTTGCGCCTATGACTACTCACCTGCGCGATTACGTGACTCGCGTTGCCTGTGATTTTCAAGGGAAGAAAGGGCAGGTCGCTCTTGACCAGATACGCACTGTGGATAAAGAACGCTTGGTGAGACGACTTGGGCGAATTGACACGGCAACACAAAAGAAAGTTTTGGAGTCGTTGGCTGAGATGTTTGCGGAGTGAGCAGGAACTTTTTTATATGAGACAGCGTCTATCTCTCAAGACGCTGTTTTTATTTAAAGGAGTTCACCATGTCCCGTAAATTACTAATTACCCTTTTACTAATTACTTTGTTCGCGCTTCCCGCGCCCGCCCTCGCCGACGGCATCATCATCATTGATCCGCCAATATGCGTAGGCGGTTTGCCTTGCCCCACGCCGCCGCGCCCGTGTCGGGTTGCCCCGTGTCCGCCGTTCCCCATCGCCGATCAACTTGAGATTAAATATCACCGCGTCACGGTGAGTATTGAGAATCAAGTGGCGATAACAAAGGTGGATCAGGTTTTCTACAATCCCAATACCTACGAAGCGCAAGGCACTTACATCTTCCCGATTCCAAAAGATGCCGCTGTCAACAACTTCACCATGTATGTAGATGGACAGAAGATCAGCGCAAAAATTTTGGATGCCAACGAAGCGAAACGAATCTATCAAGACATCGTCGCCAAGCGGCGTGACCCGGCGTTGCTCGAATACATCGGGCAGGGTGCAGTGCAAGCCAGTGTCTTTCCGATTCCGCCCAAAGGCGAGAGACGGATTCAACTTGAGTATTCGCAAGTTCTCACTGCTGATAACGGACTCGTGCGCTACATTTATCCACTCAGCACCGAAAAATTTTCGGCGAAGCCGCTGGATAACGTGAGCATCAACGTCTCGGTGATCTCCAAAGAAGCAGTGCGCTCGGTGTATTCGCCTTCGCACGCGATCAATGTGAATCGAAAAGATAAGTTTCGATTTGAAGCGGGCTACGAAGAATCTAAAGTGAAGCCGGATAAAGACTTTCAGTTGTATTACTCGGTGTCGCCGTCGGATATTGGCGTAAACCTTTTATCGTATCGTGACCCGGCGGGCGGCGATGGCTTCTTTTTGTTACTCGCTTCTCCCGGCATTGATGCCAAGACCGATAGTGTTATTTCTAAAGATGTGATTTTGGTTTTGGATCAATCGGGCAGTATGCAGGGGCAAAAAATTTCGCAAGCGAAAGACGCGCTTACTTACGTCTTGAAGAATCTTAACCGCGAAGATCGATTCAACATCGTCGCCTTCAGCACTGGCACACAACGTTATGCCAACGAGCTTCAACCTGTGAGCAAAACGGGTGATGCCTCGAGCTGGGTGAATCTGATCAGAGCCGAAGGCGGCACGAACATTGATAAAGCTTTGCTCGAAGCAATGGACATGGTGAAGAACAATGAACGCCCTGCCATCGTCATCTTCCTGACCGATGGGTTGCCGACGAGCGGCGTGACCAACGCTAACCAAATTTTGAACGACGTCAAAAGTGCCGCGCCCAAAAATGTTCGCCTCTTCACTTTTGGCGTGGGCGATGATGTGAACACCGTGTTGCTTGATTCGCTGGCGCAAGATATTCGCGGCACGAGCGCTTACGTGCGCCCCAATGAACGCATTGATGAGATTGTGGCAAACTTTTACGCGAAGGTAAGCACGCCCGTGTTAGCCGATCTTAAAATTGATTATGGTTCCATCGTGGTCAACGATTCGTATCCCGCGCCATTGCCCGATCTGTTTGCCGGGAGTCAGTTGGTGTTGGTGGGTCGCTATCGCAGTGGCGGCAACACCTCGATCACGTTGCGCGG
>CAKKQG010000334.1:0-9432 GCA_919901875.1 Anaerolineales bacterium | reverse complement strand
CAAGCGGCTCCCGCCGCCGTGAGTGGCGCGGGCGCGGTGCAAACGTCGAAAGATCAAAGCGGCATGACGCAGGCAGATCAAGCGGCGGCGCCAGCGCAACAATACGCGCAATCTCTCAAACAACAAGGCACGCGCACGTTCATTGTGCAGAACAACGTGTGGACGGATACGCAATTCGATCCGTCGAGGATGAAAACGACGCAGGTGAAATTTGCCAGCGATGATTACTTCAAACTGATTGCCGCGCAGCCTGATCTGGCGCAAGCGTTCTCGGTGAGTGAAAGAGTGATCGCCGTGAGCAACGGAGTCGCCTACGAAGTGGTGCAAGGTGATGTGCCGCCGATCACGATCTCTACGGTGTCGCCGTCATCCACGTCCTCACCACGTTCAACGCCCATAGCCGCCGCCACGCTCGCGCCGACCACCGCGCCCAAACCCAGCATCACGCCCGGACCGAGTCCCACGCGATCCAACTTCATCATCCCCGAATCGACTCCCGCGCCCAATACGACGAGCGCCAGCGATTATCTGTTGTGGGGTTTTGGGTTGTTCGTGTTGGCGCTTGGGTTGCTGCCAATTATTTGGTGGGTGTGGAAGAAGAAGTAAGACGAAACCGAAACTTCCGAAGTCGCAAGAACCGCGAAAACTTCGGAAGTTTTGTGTGTTGTGATAGACTCTTAAGCAGAGGACACTATGACAGTCTTAGATCGATCTCCAAAACATTATGCGGCACACCCGCCTTTGGTGGCAGAGAAAATTCCGCCATTGAACAATGGCGATCACTTAACGCGCCGCGAGTTTGAGCGACGTTATGAAGCTACTGCTGAAAAGGTTAAAGCAGAATTGATAGAGGGAGTTGTGTATATGTCGTCACCAGTTTATTTACCACATGGCGAGTCCCATGGTTCTATGGCAACGTGGTTGGGAACTTATCGCGCCTACACCCCAAAAATTCGCGTGGCGGATAATGTGACGATTCACTTGGACGCGGAGAATGAAGTGCAACCTGATCTTGCGGCATGGATTGACGAGCGCAAAGTGCATCAATCACAAGAAGGCTATTTAGAAGGCGCGCCTGAACTGGTGATTGAGGTGGCGGTGTCAAGTGCCTCTTACGATCTGCATGAAAAGTTGCGCGTGTATCGGCGCAATGGGGCACAAGAATACATTGTGTGGCGTGTGTTGGATAAGCAGATCGATTGGTTTGAGTTGAAGGATGGCGAGTATGTGCGCTTAACTCAAGATGAAGGTGGCGCGATCAAAAGCAACGTGTTTCCGGGTTTGTGGCTGGCGGCAACTGATTTGTTGAACGGCGATTTGGCGAAGGTGTTGGAGAAGTTGAATGAGGGGTTGGTGACGGAAGAGCATAGAGAGTTTGTGGAGAAGTTGAACGGTTAAAACAACACGGCGAGTCACAAGACTCGCCGTGTTGTTTATCGCGTAGAGCAAGATGCCATCTTGCTCTACTTTTTATTTAATGAAAAACGACAACACCACCAATCCCGCTATCAGCAAGCTAGCCAATAATCCGATGCGGCGCAGATCGGAATACACATGGGTGTAATCGGCGTTGATCGTTTCCGTTCCAGATTGTGCGCGCGAGGGCATCTTGATCATGCCGCCGCCCGCTTTGGTTTGGGTAGACTGCACGGGGGTTGTCTGCATCGGCACGTTAGGTTGTCGGTTCTTTCGGTTTTTCTTGCTCATTTAACTTCTCCAGAAAAATTTTTATTAGACCGCGTCGGTTTTACCCACTCCGCTTTGCTACGGGGCGCGTTGCGAAACCGACGCGGTCTTGTAAACAGAGTATATCACTTCTTCAACTCTGCGAAGACGATAATCCGCTGCGTATCCACCAAATATGGATAGCACGAGATCAGAGTCAACGTGGGACTCACGGTGGGGTTCATTACGCTGACTTCGGTGGGCGCAACGAGGCGTGTGCCGCTGATGCGGTAAGTGAATTTTTGCGAAGCGGTGAACACTTGCACTTCATCGCCGGGCTTGAGGCGATCTAGCTCGCGGAAAAGTTCGCCGAAGATGTCGTTGTGCGCCGAGACTACCATGTTACCCGATTGACCCGGATCGCCTGTGCCGATGTGCTGGGCGATGCCTTTCTTTAATTGTTCCCACGAATCACCCTGCACTACAGGGGCATCTATATTGATGGCTGAGATGATCATGCGTATCGCTTGTTTTGGACTCGGAGTCGGGATCACGATAGGTGGAAGTGCTTGCACCAGTGGTCGCAGGTTTTCTGGAATCTCGGCAAGGTTGGGCTGCGCGCCGCCGGGCGAGGTGGGCGGCGTATGACCAGACGGCAGGACGACGGCGGAGATCAATGCGGTGGGTGAGGGTGAAGGCAATGCGGGTTGGGCTAACGCCTGCGCCACTTCTTTGTTGAGCGTTTGCAAAAGAGTCGCAGAGTTGATCAAGATATAAAACAGCGCGATCACTGCACCGATCTCAACAAGGAGTAACACGCCATTAAAGAGTCGCGTCACCAACGATTTTGGTTTGGGAGCGGCTGGCGGCGTCACCGATTCGATCACGCTGGCGCTGCCGGCGCGCCCGCTCGCGCGGAATTTCCGCAGACGCGCTTCGCGCTCTTCGCGTTTTTTGATCGCAAGAATTTGTTCCAACTCCTCAACGGAGAGTTCATCAACGGGGCGGCGGTCTTTCATGGCAGATAGCGGATGGCAGATGGCTGATAGCAAATGGCGATTATTTTTTCGCTACGGTAAACACTTCACGCTCAAAGAACCAGCGGAACGGCGGCGCTTCAAATAAAAATTTTCTCAGCGTGGCGAGCAGTTTGCCTTCGTTGCGATTTTGCGGCGGGCTGTCGAGCCAGACTTTTTTTGGCGTGAAGCCTGCCGCGCGCACCGCGCGCCACAACGAGAGTCCACTCTGCTCGTTGACATGCACATCGGCGTTGATGGCGACGTTGAGCAGACGCGGGTTGGCGGGATACTTTGCGCCTTCGCCGTTCAACGTGCGGAACAACCGTACGAAGGGATAGGCGTAACGGTCATACCAAACATTGGGCGCGGTGTGGATCACCAACAAACCATTCGGCTTCAACACGCGGCGCACGTCTACAAATGATTGATGCAGTTCCCACGGATAAAGATGCTCGACGACGTCGAACATCAACACGCGATCAAAATAATTTGAGGGGAAGGGAAGATTTTTCGCGTCGGCTTGACCGACTCCAGTTTTGCCGCCATCGAAGACGCCCAACACCGATTGACTCATGGCAACCGCTACGGGCGCGTAGTCAATGCCAAATGCGTCCGCGCCCAACTGCGCGCAGTGCCGCACGATCTCGCCGCGCCCACAACCCACATCCAAAACTTTCATGCCTGCCGCGATCTCGGCAACTTCAAATGCCGACGCGAGTCGGCGTGAGAGTCGCTCGCCTTGTGATTCGTTAAATTCATCGTAGCCTTCGCAGGCGTGGCGAAAATATTCTTCGGTGTAGAGGGTGGGCGGGAGAGAGGGACGGTTGGGCATAATTACTTTGTTGATTCTATACGCGAGTGTTTGAACGCGCAAAACGGTGAGAGACGGATTCGATCAGCAATTGAAATTCGTAGACGCGCAGACGGTTAAGTAAAAAGGCATAGAGGGTGATAGCGATCAGGGTCGGGATAAGGACGTGCAGGGTGCGGGTGAGGAGGATGGAGGGCAGGGTGATTTGGGTGAAGAGAGAGTCGGCGCCCGCCGCGATGAAACCGATGACGACAGAGGCGGCGGCGCACTTGATCAGGGTGTTCGCCAAGTTGGTGCCGCGGAAGCCGCCGATCCGCCGTGAGAGTAACCATCCACTAATCAAGGCATGACTCACTTGCTTGAGCGAGTCGGCGATCATCAAACTAAAAAGCCCGAGGGGTTGGATCAACGCCAGCGCGACAACTAAATAGATGATGACGCTGACCACGCCGATGAGTGATGGCGTGAGTGTGTCTTTGCGCGCGTAGAACGCAAAGATGAGCATGGTGTCTACGGCGGCGAAACTTAAACCGAGTAAAAAAAGTTGAAGTATGCGCGCGGTCTGCAACGTGTCGGCAGAGGTGAACTCGCCACGCTCGTAGAGCAATGCGACGATGGGGTGGGCAAGGACGAACAAGCCCACGGCGGCAGGGATGATCAACATCAACACCAGATTTAATCCTTGCACCAATGTTGTTTTAAAATTTCTGTCGTCGCTTTGGCGCGAGAGTGTTGGCAAGATGGCAAATGAGAGCGCGGTAGCGATCAACCCGATAGGGAATTGATAAATGTATGTGGCGTATCCCATCCAAGCGATGCCGCCTTCGCCAGTTCGGCTTGCTAAGTTGAGCCCAATGTAAATCGAAGCTTGCGTGATGATGAGTCCAAAGATGATGGGGATATAAAGTTTAAAGATGTGGCGCAAGCCCGGATGATTAAGGTGAAGCGAAGGTCGGAGATGGAGAAGGGCATCGTGCAGTGCAGGGAATTGAATGATCATTTGCACAACCGCGCCGATGAACAAACCTATTGCCATTGCGCGCACGCCCCATTGAGTAGCAAATACTAAAGCGCATATCACCATAGATGCGTTGAAGGCTGAGGCAGTGAAGGCGGGCGCGGTGAATCGTTTGAGTGAGTACAACAAACCGGAGATCACACCGGATAGACTCAAGAACAGCACAGCAGGCAGAGTCATTTGCAAAAGTGAGGCGGCAAGGTTGAGCGTGGTTTCATCAAAGCCGCCGCTCACGGCGCGGGCAAGTGCCGGCGTGAGAAATTCCAGACCTAAAAGTGGGAGGGTGAGTAAGATGGTGAGGAGGGTGAGGAGTGTTGAAGCGAGCCGCCATAATTCGGGGCGGCGTTCGGGCGCGGTGTAATCGCTGAAGACCGGGATGAGTGCCGAGTTGACGATGCCGCCCGTGACGAGTTCGTAGATTTGGATCGGCAGGATGAGGGCGATGTTGAGGGCGTCTACTTGCCCGCTTGCGCCGAAGAGGTTTGCTTTTACGGTCTCGCGCACCAAGCCTAACAAGCGTGAGGCGATGTTGCCAAGCGCGATGATGGATGCGCTGCGGGCGATGCTTTGGGTTTCGGTAGCCAAGCTCTCAGTCATTGAGGTTCAAAAAGGAAATAGGGGAAATAAAGGAAAGAAGGGAAATAGGGATACAAGGGAAATGAGAGTGAAGGAATGGTTGGGATCAGAAAAATGCTCGCCAGCGTAGCGGATTAGAAAACTGTCCCCCACACCACTTTCTGGACTTACGCAAAACTCATCAGAGTCATTGCGAGTCTTCGAGAAGCAATCTCAAAGCGTGACCGAGATTGCTTCGTGAAGAACACTCGCAATGACGTTAGCGGCTCAATGTGCGTAAGTCCAGTTAGTGTTCCTTAGTGTATCTTAGTGGATAAAATCTTTTGAATCAGATTCGTCGTGGAGTGATTCGGCAAGTAATCAATTAAAATTATTTTTGCGCCGACTTCGTCCGCGATGTCTCTTTCAGGCAAAGGTTTGCTGGCATAGTCGCCGCCCTTTACGTAAATGTCGGGGCGCAGATCACGAATCAAGCTGATCGCGGTGATCTCGTCGAAGATGATGGCGGCGTCCACGCAGGATAATGCCGCCACGAGCCGCGCCCGCTCAACGGCAGGGACGAATGGCTGGTCGCCGCTCTTGAGGCGGCGCGCCGCATCGTCGCCGTTGATCCCAACGAACAATGAATCGCCGAGTGATCGCGCTTTCTCCAAATAATCTAAATGCCCAACATGGAGCAGATCGAAAACGCCGTTAGTGAAAACAAGTTTGCGATTTTGTGTGCGGAGATTTTCGCGCAGAGTGATCGCTTCGCGCAAAGAGAGGACGGGCATGACACAGAAAGACCCTTCGGGTTTTTAAAACCCGAAGGGTCTGAAGGGCTTACGGAACTTGACTCACGTAGAAGTCGTCGAAGTGAATTTCGGCGGTGGCGGTGTCGTTGCTCCAAGCGAAAATGCCGACGTTGCCGCTCGAGTAATCCGAATCTTTCACGGTCTCGATCAATGCGCCGTCCACGTAAAGCGAGATCGATCCATTGATGCACTCGGCGCTGATGTTGTATTCGTTTGCCTTAAGTGCGATCTTGCTGGACTTCGCCCATTTGCCGCCGCCCGTCAAGAAATTATCCTTCTGCCCTTTGTACTTGACGATGGCGTAAAAACCATTGGCGTCAACGCCGGTGTAATAGTAATTGTCTTTGTCCACGTAATTGCAGATCACGCCAAACGAGGCGTCGGCGGCGCTGGATGTTTTCTTCACCGTCACTTCGACTTGCACGTTCTTAAATGTGCGAGTGCCGGGGTTGCTCCACACATACCACTTGGTCTTGTTGAATTTCACCACGTACTCGCTGCTAGAGTAATTCACTTTCGCGCTGTCGCTGTTGAGCGTGTTCCAACCACTGCTGGAATTGGCGAAGTCGTCGGAGAAGAGCGTGACCAACGACGGCGACGGGGTCAGCGTCGCTTTCAGTGATGGCTTTGGCGTGGGTGTTCCCTCCAACGCGCTGCCGATCACATACAAACCGATGCAGCCGCCGCACACAAACAGTGTGCCGAGTATGAGGACGGCAATCGCTCCAATGCTGCCGCTCAACAACCACGACATCACACCGCTTTTTTGTTTAACGGGCGCGGGTTGTTGCTGAGGCGGCGTGTATGTTTGGGGTGGCGGCGTCGCCGTGCGCTGCGGTTGGTTCCACGCCGTGGGCGGCGTCACCTTTTGTTTAATGGTCTGTCGTTGTTCGACTAGGGTGACTTCTTGCGCGTTGGGTTGAGTCGCCGCGCTGGCTTGCACTTCTCTCAGCGCGCGCATGAACTCATTCCCCGTTTGATAACGATCATTGGGATCTTTCGCCAACGCTTTATCCAACACCTGCTCTACTTCAAATGAAAGATCAGGTCGTTGTTCGCGGATAGGCGGGGGCGATTCGGTAGCGTGTTTAAGCATCACGCCGATGGGCGTGGTAGCGCGGAATAACGGGTTGCCGGTCAGCGATTGATAGATCATCACGCCGAGCGAATACAGATCGGAGCGACCATCGAGCTGTTCGCCGCGTGCTTGCTCGGGGCTCATGAAGTCGGGTGTGCCGACGATGCCGGTGCCGGTTAAGTTCGAAGCCGATTGCATCGCTTTGGCGATACCAAAGTCGGCGAGGAATGGGTTGTCGTTTTGATCGAAAAGAATGTTGCTGGGTTTTACGTCGCGGTGCAGCACGCTGTTCTTGTGGGCGAAGTCGAGGGCGTCGGCGATGGGCGTGAAAATGCGAATGGCTTCACTGATCGAGAGCGGACCGTTCTTGAGTTTGTCGGTCAACGTGCCGTTGCTCATAAGCGGCATGACGATATACGGCACATTGTTGGCGTAGCCGAAATCATACAGAGGCAGAATCGAGAGATGGGTTAGCTTCACCAGTGTTTTTGCCTCAGCGAGGAAACGTTGCGAGAAGTTGGGGTCGTGCAAGAATTCGGCGGGCAACACTTTGACGGCAACGGTGCGGTCAATAGATTCTTGATAGCCGCGATAAACGGTTGCCATGCCGCCGCGTCCTAGCGTAGCAACTAATATAAATGAACCAAAGGTCTGACCGGTGAGATCGGAGGGCATAAAGTGAAATGACAAATGACGAATGACAAATGACGAAATGTCGTCGTGGGTCTATCGTTCTTCGTCAACTTTCTGCGAGCACAATAATTTTATCCTCTTCGGCGAAAGTTACCATCTTTGACTTTCCCGGGTTGACGGCGACACCATATGATCTACTGGCGTCTTTCGCGTGCGCTTTGAGGCGATAGCCGAAGGCAACTTCGCCGCGCCGCTTCGCCGCTTCGACAATGGTGTAGAAGTTTACTGATTCACCCGACGCCACGTAATCGGAGGCGGGTTTAAGATAAATCTCTGAACCATCGGGGTCAAAGAGATCGGTGAAGACGGCGTTAAGATATTTATTCTCGGCGATCTGCGAGATCATCAAGCTGACGATCTTATCGCCCACGATGAAATCATCAGCGCGGGTGACTTCGGCAAGTTCGCGGTTGCGCATATCAAGCATCTCGCTGACGATAGAGAAGGTGTTGCCTTGTTTGTCACTGATGTCGCGCAGGTGCAACAGTGTGACCAATGTGCGCGCGTCCGACGCTTGTTGTTCGAGCGTGTCGGAGCATAAAAGGATCACATGGTTGTAGGAAGGGACGTTGAGCGAATCGAGCATACGGCGATCGGTGGTGTCGCCTGGTTTGAACGTCACCTTTTGGTTCTTGAGGTTGGGGCAATCGTGCGCGATAACGGCGTCACCGTTTTCGACCTCTGCTACCACCGTCGCTTCGGATTTCTTCGAAACATAGTTATCCAATTCGTTGAGAATGGTTGGCACGCGCCAATTCCATCCTAAGATCAATGTGCGTTCCGCTTTGCTTGCCGCTGCTTTGCCGTTGCGGATCGCTTTTTCGTTGATCTTGTAATCGGTTAAGTTGGAGAGTTTGATCGTGTCATCATCTGCCGAAACGGCGATGAGTTGATCGCCAATATTTATTTTCGCGTCTATGGGTGGATTGAGTTTGACGCCGTCCTTCGATTTGACGCCGATGATTGCCGAGTCTTCATATGCCAAGAGAGCTTCGCCAAACGTCTTGCCGACGAGCGCGGATGATTCTTTGAAATAAATTTCGTCACCGCCGAAGTCGAGCAGTTCTTGATAGACTACCGAGAGCCCGGATTGGCGGCAAGTTTGTGCGGTGATGCGAGCGATGAGATCGCCTACCAAAACCAATTCGGCTTCGTCACGCCCGACCATGCGCGCCACTTCCATATTACGTGGTTCGCGTATCTCGGCAACGATGTGATACGGTTCTTTGCGGCGATTCGGATTGTTAGTGATCGCTAACAACGTTTTGATGACGTGTGAGTCGGGGTCAGCACTTTCAGGGGAGAGGATCACAATAGACTTAGAGTCATGAATGCTGACCATTGTGAGATCGCTTAGATCAATTGGGCTGCCGCTTCGGCAAACGATCTTGGTCTTTTTTGTATCGCTGACGCGCTCTTTGATCTCTTCTTCCATCCCTACTTTGTCATGTTCACCCATGACCACGATGCGCGGTTTCTTTTGATTGGCATTGGCGATGACGAGCTCGGAAATGATGGGGAAGATCTGCGGCGACCAACCTAAAATGATGATGTGATCCTTCTCGATGACTCGCGAGCGACCTTTGCGAAGGTTCTCCAATTTGCTTTGCAGCGCATTGGACATAATACCAATGAGCATACTGGTAGTGAACACGCCGCCCAGCGTGACAGCCAACATGCCGAGCAAGAAGCCGGGATGTCCGGCGTCGCCGCCCATCGTGCCAGTATCGAGAGTCCGCATCAAGCCCATCCACGCTAATTGACCGATGTGAGGGCGG
>CAKKQG010000333.1:6328-12258 GCA_919901875.1 Anaerolineales bacterium | reverse complement strand
ACTCAATGGAACTTCAAACTCCAAAAGAGTAAACTTGAAGTAACTCCAAACTCCAAAAAAGAACAAACTTCAAAAACAATCGCCAAGTCCAAAGTTTGAGGTTTGGAGTTTGAGATTTGAAGTTTGGGATTTGGGATTTTTCATGCCTTCTTCTTCTCGCTTTAACTCTTTCAAACATGCCTTCGCTGGTTGGGGTTATGTGTTGAGAACGCAACCCAACGCCAAGATACACGCCCTCATCTCAGTTGCCGTGATCATCGTCGGGTTGTGGGTAGAATTAAATCGTTACGAGTGGGCGTTGATCACTATCATGGCAGTCATCGTCTGGATGGGCGAATTCATCAACACCGCGCTCGAAGCCATTGTAGATTTAGCCAGCCCGCAGATTCACCCGCTCGCAAAAATCGGCAAGGACGTAGGCGCGGCGGCAGTATTGATCGCGGCGATTGCGGCAGTGGTGGTGGGATTGTTGATTTTGGGACCGCCGTTTGTTGCAAAAGTGATAACGTTATTTTCCATGAAAGGGTGAAGGGGATGAAAGGGATGACGACTCTGGAATCATCCCCTTCATCCGTTCATCCCCTTCAAAAATAATTTGAAACCGTGAGGACAACATGGACATAGACCTTGAACTCTACCGCCGCGAAGTTCGCATCTCCACCCACCCGCTCGTCCGCCTCTCGGCAATAGACATCGCCCCCGAACATCCTCAATGGACGATGGTCTTTGTCCACGGCTTTGGCGGGCAAGCGATTCAATGGAAACACCAACTGCGAAAATTCGGTAACGCCAATCGAGTCATCGCTCTCGATCTGCGTGGACATGGGCAGAGTGACAAGCCGCACGGCGACTACACCATGTCGCAGATTCAAACCGATCTCGCCTCGGCATTAGAGACGTTGGGCGTGACAGGCAAGTTCATCCTCATCGGTCACTCCTTTGGCGGCGCCATCGTCACCGAATACGCGCACGCTCATCCAGAGCGAGTCGCCCGACTCGCCCTCATCGCCTCTTCCGGCGAATATGAAATTCAACCGTTCTATCGCTTCCTTATCAGTTTCCCATTAAGCGTTTTGCAATTCATCGAACCCTTCACCCGTCAATGGCTCGCCGCGCCGCCGCACGCCCTCAAACCGTTTTACTTCAACACACTCTCCAAATGGAACGGCTGGAATCTTTTCCGCGAACTCGCAATGCCCACGCTCGTCATTCGCGGTTATCGCGATGACATTTTTAAAAAATCAGACTCGGAAGAAGTAGCGCGCACGATCCCCAATGCAGAAGACGTGGATGTAGACGCGGCGAAACATTTGGTAATGCTGGAACGGCGTGACGCCGTCAACCGCGCCCTCGAACGATTCATTGAAGATGTTCCCTCCAAACGCAGCGGCATCTGGACAGCCGCCGACACCACCGCCCGCGCCACGCTGCGCCGCGAGCGTCCGTGGCTGCCGCACTATCAAGACGGCGTCCCCTACACCATCGGCATCCCACGCGCACCACTGCATCACCTTTTGCGATCCGCCGTGCGCCGCTTTCCGTTAAACGTCGCCATTAAATTTGAGGGCAACTGGATCACCTATCGCCGCCTCAATCAAGAATCGAATCGATTCGCCAACGCGCTGCGATCACTCGGAGTTGAAAAAGGAGATCGCGTGGCGATCTTGATGCCGAACATTCCGCAGTTCATCATTTGTTTCTATGGTGTGCTTAAAGCCGGTGCGGTTGCCGTCTTCACGCCCCCCGGCGCGGAAGCCGAGGAGGTCATTCGCCAACTCAACGACTCGGGCGCGAAGGTGTTGGCGACCATCACCAAGCTCGGTAATCTCGCCAAGCAAGCAAAAGAGCAAACAAAAATTCAACACATCGTCTTCACCAACGTCGGCGATTATTTATTGCCGCACGATCAGATTCTGTTTAAGTTAGTGCGCGAGAAACAAGATGGGCACCGGCTCGGCTATCCGCTTGAGGACAACATGCATTCGTTAAACCGAATCCTGTATACCTACAGTGGACGTTCCCCCGAAGTGACGGTATCCCCTGATGATCTTGCCGTGATCCAATACACCACCGGCACGGTCTCATCGCCCAAAGGTGTGATGCTCTCACATCGCAATCTGGTCGCCAACACATTACAAACGCGACACTGGCTACCCGACGTGCGCGAGGGCAAAGAAAGATTTTTGTGCGTGTTGCCATTCTTACATTCCTACGGACTCACGGCAGCGTTGAATGTGGGTCTCTCGCTCGGCGCGGTGCTGATTCTCAAACCGCGATTCATCGTCGAAGATATTTTGCAGACGATCAAACGCGAGAAGCCCACGCTCTTCCCCGGCGTGCCGAATATGTATGTGGCAATCAATAATTTTAAAGGCGCGCGAAGTTTTGGGATCGATTCGATCAAAGCCTGCATCAGCGGCTCGGCGCCGCTGCCGGTGGAAGTGCAAGAAACTTTTGAACGACTCACACGCGGACGACTCGTGGAAGGTTACGGGCTGACCGAAGCCTCACCCGTGACTCACGCCAACCCCTTGAACGGTTTGCGGAAAGTTGGCAGCATCGGCATCCCATTGCCATCAACCGAAGCGAAGATTGTTGATCTGGCGAATGGCAAAGATGTCGAAGCGGGTCAGGTGGGCGAGCTTGCTGTGCGCGGAGCGCAAGTGATGATGGGTTATTGGAACGACGAAGAGGCAACGCGCAAAGTGATCACTAAAGATGGCTGGCTGCTCACCGGCGATGTAGCGCGTATGGACGAAGAAGGCTATTTCCAGATCGTCTCGCGCAAAGCCGATATGTGGTATCCGGCGAAGCCCGGTCATCCCGCCTTCCCGCGCGATGTGGAAGAAGTGTTGTTTGAGATTCCGCAAGTGAAAGAAGCGGCCGTTGTGGCAATTGCTAATCAACCGATTGCTTTCATCATCGCCCAAAAAGATCGCCCCACGAGCGAATCGTTAATGGCGTATTGCAAACGGCGCTTGCCGCCGGAGCTGGTGCCAAAATTCGTGATCTTCGTAGACGACTTCCCGCGATCGTTTATTGGAAAAGTGTTGAGGAGGGAGTTGGCGAAGAAGTATGAGGGGGATGGAAGTTAGAGATTGGAGATTAGAAGTTGGAGGTTGGAAAACGTTAGCTTCGACGGGTGAGAACGGCATAGAGTTCGTCAAATTCTAACCATGCAAGATCGAAGTCGCCGCGAGAGATTTGTATAGGCGCATCTGGAAACGCGGGATCATTGACATAAACAGAATCATCATCTAAGCCCACTACAAGTAATGCATGACCCGTATCTTCACTCCAATATGGAAGTTCGCGGGTTTGCACAAAAACAATGCACGGATGATTACTATCAAGGCGAGATTGAATCTCGCTAAACGTGCCTTGCTTATAAACTACAACAACGTCTAACTGTTCAAGATTTTTTATTTTAGATGACGCTGTACCCGCTTCAGTTATCTCAAGCAACGCAACTAAACGCTTGTAAGCGACAATTTTTCCAATGTGTGCAAGTGCCATTGCCGAACATGCAGCTACACATTCACCATTTTTGTTTTGTTGTAAGTGAGGAACTGAAAGTAGTGTTAGCGGCATAGATCTCGTCACTCTTCGCTATCAGGCAAAACCAACTTTGGCGCAGGCGACACATGCTTAGGGAGATATTCAGGTGGTAACTCGCGCGGGACGTGGCGTGTGTCCTTAGGCAACTTTGGTTTTATTTCAGTTTCAAGTCGTCGTTCAATTTCCGCTTTCAGTATTTCAGGATCAGTTAACATCTCTCCGCTCTCAGCATCTACATAAGCAGTACCTACGTCGCCCAACCGACCGGCAGTGGGGAATGTAAAACTAGCAATGACCCGCCACTTGGGTTTTTCGCCCATCACAAGTGTTGGCGTGTCATCCGCGCCCACAAACATTGTCACGTTGTCATGCAACCAACGCCTAACTTTTTTCCGCGCCTCTTCCGCTGTCACTTTGATCTCAAACGAAAGTTTAACTTCTACTCGACCGCGTTCAGGGAGCGTGAGATTTTCGAGAATGAGTGTCATGGCTGTCGTCCTTTCTCTTTTGAATTATACTCTTCCAAATGACCCATCAAGAATTTCTCCAACTCCTCACCACCGCCCGCGCCGAATGGGAAGCCGCTCTCAACGAAGTTGGCGAAGAACGAATGACTCAAATTGTATATGGCGCGTGGACGGTAAAAGATTTAATCGCCCATGTCTCGTGGTTTGTGAATGAGATGGTGGGTGTGTTGAAAGAGAAGGCGTTAGTGGGGTCGGAGTTGTGGCGATTGAAGAATGATGAGCGCAATGCGATCCTGTTCAAGGAGAATCGTGATCGCGCATTGAAAGACGTTTTAGACGAAGATAAACGACTCTATCAGCAGTTTCTTGAGTTGTTCAAAACGTTGAGCGATGATGATTTGAACAATGCGGCACACTTCCGCGAGATGCCGCCCGATTGGATTCCGTGGGAGGTGCTGCGGGGCAATACATATAAGCATTACGATGAACATGCGCGAGAGTTGAAAGAATGGTTGAGATTGCTTCGCATAGAACGCTCGCAATGACGATCTAATCTCTAATCTCTAATTACCAATCTCAAGAGTCTCCCCGCCCCGCTCTCGGCAATTAACAAATTTCCATCCACATCCCACATCGGCGCGGCAGGCTTCTTCAAATCCTTCACATACACTTCGTCTTTCGTCGAACCTGCGCGCAAAAGATGAACCGCGCTATCCTGTAACGTCACGAAAAATATATTTCCCTGCTCATCGGAGATCGCCCCATCGGGCGAGACGGGTAACGCAATCACAAGATCAACTTTGCCATTTGGTTGAATGCGTTTGATCGTCCCCGCGCCTTTATCGCTGATCAAAATACTTCCCTCACGTTCAACGTAAGCCGATGTCGGCTGTTTGAATCCGCTGGCGATCTCTTTTACTATTTTGCCATCGAAACTTATACGAAGCACAACACCGTAAGGCGTGTCAGGCACGATAAAAGTTTTCGTTTGCGAGTCGAAAGCAAAGTCGTCAACGCCGCCTTGTATGCCGCTGCGATTGGTGAAGGTGGCGATGAGGCTGATCTGCTTGGTGTTGAGGTCGTAGCGGATGAGTCGCTCTTTGCCGTTTTCGAGAATCGCCAACGAGTCGTCGGGCAAGGCGATTACACATTCTGGAAATCCTAAATTGCTAATTACTAATTCCGTCTTTCCGTTTTTGAATCGCTGAATCGTCCCCGCTTTGTAATCGCTAACATAGATTGAACCATCTGTTGCGCGGGTGAAGAAATCGGGGTAGCCAAGATTTTCGGCGACGATCTCGATGCGCGGCGATGATGAAATGGTTAATGATTTGGTTGGGGGCGCCGGACTCGGTGATGCGGTCATCACTGCGGTAGCCGTTGAAGTGGGTTCAACAGTTGGCGCGCGCGCTGGCGGGGTGCTTAGGAGCCATGTAGGTGTAGGGTTGGGCGTGGAGGCGGCGCACCCTGTCAAGAAAAAAAGTGCGATGACGCAAGAGAGTGATCGCGCGTGAAAGTTGATCGCTCTGTGAGTGGTGATCATCAAAAAAAGAAAAACCCGCTTTCAGTTGAAAGCGGGTCTCTGGTGTTAGGTGGGGATTTCTTCTGGTGCGCCGGGGCCGCCATGCTGCTTGAAGCGATAGGTGATGCGCCCGCGCTTAAGATCATACGGGGACATTTCTACCTTGACGCGATCACCTAACAGGATGCGGATGTAATACTTGCGCATCTTGCCCGAAAGGTACGCCAGCACACGATGTTTGTTGTCGAGTTCAACGGTGAATTGCGTGCTGGGCAACGCTTCAACGATAGTGCCTTCGACTTCAATTTTTTCTTCTTTTGCCACTGCTTTCTTCTCCTTGATTGTTAACGATTATATAGTGGATGGGGGTTGTTGGCAATTGG
>CAKKQG010000333.1:0-6228 GCA_919901875.1 Anaerolineales bacterium | reverse complement strand
CCATTCGCTATATGCTATTTGCTATTTGGGTATATCATTTCAGCATGACTACAGAAACCCGCCGCTTGTTAAGAATCGTTATTACGCTGATCTTCGGCGTCAGTTTGTTCTTAACGCTCGAAGCCTTGTTAAGTCTGTGGATTGAGTCGGGGTCTATCGTGCGCTTGATTACATTTACTGCCGACGACGCCCGCTTTTTTGCCAACGCATTAAGCCGCAACTCCAATCAGTTGTTGGCGGTCATCTTTACCACCGTGGCGATTGCCGTGCCGTTGACCGCCAACATGTATTCGATAAAATTCCTTGAGCTGTTTATCAATGACCGCGTGACGCAGGTGGTGTTGCTTATCTTCGTCATCACCATGCCGCAGGTGACGTGGCTGACTTACAACATCAAAAACGATTCGATCCCGTTCTTGACGCTTTACGTTTCGTTTGCGTTAGTCGTGTTATGCAACGCGCTGTTGATCCCCTATCTTTATTACCTGTTTCGTTTTCTGCATCCCAACACGTTGCTCAGTCGTTTGGAGAAAGAGATTGACGACGAGTTTAAGGCGGCACGGCGCAAACCGAATCAAGCCGCCGCCCACGCCCACGCTACATCTCAGCTCATCGAACACATTGCCAGTATTGCGATTCGATCCGTAGATCGCTCGGATCGATCCACCGCTATTGAGAGCGTGTTCGCGCTTAAACGGCTGATGAAAACATATTGGCAGAACAAAGCAATTATGCCCAAAGCCTGGTTCATCGTTGATTCGCGCGCCTTGCGAAGTTTCTCGCGCGAGATGGTGCTGGAGATCAGCGAGAGCCGCCGCTGGATGGAGATGAAGATACTGTCACAGATGCGCGAGGTGTTGAGCGCGGCGATCCCGCGTATGCACGATCTGGTGAACGCCATCGCCGACGCGACGAGTGAATTGGGCGCGGAAAAAGAAGTGCAAAGCGATGAGGCAATGATGGAGTTGTTCGTGGAATACTTCAACACGTTTATTCGTCTGGCGATCAACCGCCGCGATCAACGTTCAGTGTTTACCCTCTTCAATCAATACCGGGTCTTCGCTGAAACCTTGTGTGAGTCTCGACCCGATCTGTTATTGGAGATCGCTTTCTATTTTCAATACTATGCACAAGTGGCGCGTGATCAGAATCTGCCGTTTATGGTGGAAGCCATTGCCCACGATCTGGGTGCGTTGGTGCGCGTGTCGTGGGAACACAACATGCCAAAATGGGAGAAGATGCTGGAGAGATTTTTATCCTTTGATCGTGAGACTCAAGAACGCCCCCTGCTCGGCGTGAAGAAAGCGCAAGTGATCTTGGCAGGATTTTTTCTGTTGCACGACCTGCCAGAACAAGCGCACTTCATCGGCGAGAGTCTTAAAGGGCTTGACCCAAAGTTCATCGAGAAGATGAAGGATGATCTGCTGCATGTTCGACGCGAGAAGTATTGGGAGATCAGCGAGCGGCGCTTCCACATTGATTACGTGCCGCCGAAACATCGAGAGAAGATTGAGGAGTTTTTTGAGGCGCTCAACTGATTCCGATTATAGAGATTGGGAATTGGAGATTCAATCCAAGATTTCAAGTGTGAGGGCGGGGCCGTCAAGAACGAGACGCAGAAAGTTGATCACATCGCGTCCAAGTAAAGCGTAATCAGCATTCGTCGGCACAATTCTCGCGCCCGAAAATTTAAACTTGTCCAGAATTAAAACAGCGTCGCGAAGAGTCACGATTGACAGATTGCCGTCGTATCCGGCGATCTCCAGCGAACCACTCACAGGCAATTCAAGTTGTTCTACAATCGAGTTGGGAAGGGTAGATATGTCGGCAGCAGAATCTATCTGTGCGTCAACAGTGATTTGTCTTGTTGAATCGGTTGGGTCGGCAACGATCAACTTAACAAAAGGCGCGGGCGGCGAAACACTTTGGTTGTAAAGATATTTCATCGGCGGACGATATGGGGCGAGGGGAGACTATAGACACGCGGAGTCTCTAGCACTTCTTGTACACATACCGAGCGTTTCCCGAAACGAGCGCGAACGCGTTGAATCACGGAACTAAAATCAGGTCCCACGTCAGCAACTTTTTCATCAACAATCGCCACCCACTTACCACGATGCTCCTTAAGCAATTTAGGCAACAGTTTTTGGAATGCGGCACGCTCGCGCTCAAATTGCGGATCGTTTGAGATCGGTTCAAGTTTAGCAACATCTTTTCTCTGCGCCAGAAGCTCTTGATACTCGGCATAAGGCACAACTGCCGCGATAGGTTGCCCGTCACGTTGAAGGATGATCGTCTCGCGTCCAATTGCTTGATCGTTAGGGTTGATAGTGTAAGGTGTTTGCACTTCACGAATAAGGTGTGGCATAGTGAGAACTCCGTGAGAGTATTTTACTCTAATTCTTCTAACGGTTCGATGTGTGACTAGCGACCCACTCTGCCATTCACAATTTTTACAAACTTGTTTGCTACGTTCTGTCAGTGAGTTAAGACACCGAGTGTTTCCGCCCCTTCGCTTCGCTACGGGGTGCTTCGCAAAACACTCTGTGTCTTGGCAAAATGAGGATGCAAAACCATGACCATCTTAGAAGCCAGCCAAGTTACAAAACAATATCAAATGGGCGAAGTGACCGTGAGCGCGCTTGATGAAGTGAGTCTCACCGTGAACAAAGGTGAGTTCGTCGCGATTATGGGTCCCAGCGGATCGGGCAAATCAACTTTGTTACACCTGTTAGGCGGACTCGATTCGCCGAGCGATGGCGAGATCACTCTGGCGGGACAACCGCTCTCACGTTTGAGCGATAACGAGATCACGGTGGTGCGGCGGCGCAAAGTTGGATTCATCTTTCAGTTTTACAACTTGCTCCCCACTCTCACCGCCGAAGAAAATGTTGGCTTGCCACTTTTGATTGACGGGCAAAGTCTGGATAAGCACCGCGAGCGAATTGATAAGTTGCTTTCGCTGGTTAATTTATTAGATCGTAAACATCACAAACCCGATCAGCTATCAGGCGGGCAGCAACAGCGCGTGGCGATTGCGCGGGCGTTTGTGAACGAACCCGAAATTGTTTTAGCCGACGAACCCACAGGCAACCTTGATTCTAAAAGCGGCACCGCCATTTTGGAATTGTTGCGAAGGACGTGCGTTGAACTCGGCGCGACGATTGTGATGGTGTCTCACGATCCACGCGCGGCGTCTTATGCCGATCGTGTGGTGTTCATCAAAGACGGCAAGATCGTCAAAGAGTTGAAGAACGAAGTGGCGGGGCACAACGTGCAATCCATTATGGATGTGATGGCGGGATTGGAATTATGAAGGATGAAGGATGAAGGATGAAACAATGAACAATGAGACAATGAAGAATGAACAATGAGGCAAAATCCCAAATCCCAAAATCCCAAATGAACAATCAAAATAAATCACGTTCACCATTTCCATGTCTACTCTCTCTGTCAGCAATCCACAATCTCCAATCTCCAATCTCCAATCTCTAAGTATTTGGGGTCGCTTCCCTCGCCTCACGCCTCTCATCCTCGCCATTCGCAACATGCGTATTCGTTGGATGCGGACGGCGTTGACGTGCTTGGGCATTGTGTTGGGCGTCGCCGTTATTTTGGCGATCTCAATTACAAACGACAGCACACTTAAATCTATTCGCAATGTTTTTGATGAGGCATCCGGCAAAGCGAATCTTTTAGTGCAATCGAGCGCGCCCGATAGCGGCGGCTTTGAACAAACCGTTGTGGGGCGACTCTCCTCTATCGAAGGTGTGGTCGCCGCCGCGCCGTCAGCGCAAGCCACAACGTTACTCGCACGCGACGCGGAAGATTGGCAGACATCGTTGAGTCTGGGCGGGCGCGCGGTTGGCAAGTCGCTGACGATCTTCGGTGTTGAAGCTGATGTTGATCCACAAGTGCGGCAATACGAGATCATTGATGGACGTTGGATCAAAGGGGATAGTTACGAGGCGGTCATCCCTGAAAAGTATGCAACGGAAAAAGAGTTAAAGGTTGGGAACGATCTGGTCATCATCTCACCCGCAGGCACGGAGCGAATCCGAATCGTCGGCATCATCACCAATAATGGCGCGGGGTTACTCAACGATGGGGCAATCGCTTTCGTTCCATTACAAGCGGCGCAAGATATGTTTGATCGCGGCAAAGACATTGACGCCATTGACATCGTGATGATGAAAGACATCGCCAACGATCCAAATAAATTGAGCGCGGCGAAAGATCGCGTGGCGGCTCGGCTCGGCACGAAATACGAAGTGTCGTATCCCGCCTCACGCGGTTCGCTCGTCACGCAAATGCTCTACACTTATCAACAGGGTCTTTCGTTTTTTTCTGTCGTGGCAATTTTCGTCGGCGCGTTTTTGATCTACAACGCTTTCAGTATGACAGTGTTAGAGCGCACGCGCGAACTTGGTTTGCTTCGCACACTGGGCATGACCAAAATGCAAACGCTGACTCTGGTGATGGCAGAGGCAGTCATACTCGGCATCATCGGATCGATCATCGGAGTCGGGTTTGGGGTCCTGTTGGCGCGGGTGTTAATCATTTTGTTGGGCGGAGTCGTCTCGACCACGATCAACACACTTTCGATTCCGCTGGATGGACTCGTCAATAGTTTATTCGTCGGCGGCGCGGTGACAATTGGCAGCGCGTTGTTGCCCGCCATTCAAGCCTCACAAGTGTCGCCACTCGAATCGCTTCGCGTGCAAGCCAAGCGCCCCAACCCACGCTCGCAACGAAGATTATTTTTCTTCGGCGTCACGCTCACCATCGCTTCTTGGATTTCACTTTATTACATTCCGTGGCCGCCATCCATTGCGTTCAACATCGGCAGTCTCTCCACATTAACATTCTTGCTCGGCGGCGTGCTGACCATTCCGGCTGTTGTGGAGAGCGCAGAAAGAATTGTGCGACCACTCGCCATAAAAATTTTTGGCAACGAGGGGATGTTAGGTTCGGGCAACGTGCGCCGCTCACCGGCGCGCACATCGCTCACGGTCGCTTCACTTATGATTGGACTCTCAATGGTCATCGCCAACAATTCTCTGGCCGACGCTTTCATCGGCGACATTACTTCGTGGGTCGAGACCGCGCTCGGCGGCGACCTATACGTGCGCGCGCCGATCCCCATGCGCGAATCGTTTGAGAGTCAGTTGGCGGCAACCGCAGGCGTTGGCGGCATCACCAAGATTCGATATTTTGGGGCGAAGGTTGCGCCGTCCGTCGTGCCACCCGAATCGCAAGATGAAAATAATACGTTGATCTTCGCCGGGATCGATCCGACGACGTATCGTGAGGTGGGCGAATTTGAATTTGCCGCCAATCAAGGTGACGCCGACTCTAATTGGAAACGTTTTTCTGAGGGCGACTCACTCTTCATCTCTACCGTTGTCGCCGACAGATACAAAGTGAAACAGGGCGAGTATTTGCGTTTGATAACGCCGCGCGGCGAACACGATTTTTATATCGCCGCCGTTGCCGTGGACTTCACCGGGCAAGGCTTCATTATTACGGGAACGTATAGCGATATGAAGCAGTGGTTCGGCAAGACGGGCGTAGATCGTTACACGATCAAAGTGGCGAAGGGTTACAGCGCGAAAGAAGTGCAACGGACGATTGAAGACAAATACAAGAAGTCGCGCAGCATCAGCGTGGAGACGACGGAAGAATTTAAAAAGAAAGTGATCGATCTCTCGCAAGAGTCATTTCGCTTGTTCGACGTGTTGGGCATGATCGGGATCGTCGTGGCGGCGTTGGGCGTGATCAATACGTTGATGATGAACGTCATCGAGCGTCAACGCGAGATCGGCGGGTTAAGATCGCTGGGCTTGACTCGCTGGCAGACGACGAAGATGGTGTTAGCAGAGGCGGCAACACTCGGGGCAATTGGCGGCGCGTTTGGGTTGGGTCTCGGTTATTGGCTCTCGCAAATTTTCGTCAGCGCGTTGAATGTCATGGCGGGTTACGATCTGCAATACGTTTTTGTGTTGAGCATCTTCATCACCGGCGCGTTCATCGCCTTGATCGTTTCGCAAGTGGCGGCGATCTATCCGGCGTGGAAGGCGGCGGGGGTGAATATCGTGGAAGCGATTAAGCATGAGTGATGGGCAAAAGGAAAAAAAGGAAAGAAGTGGCAGCGGATGTGGTAGCTGATGTAACGGATGCAAGCGCATACATCCGCTACATCCGATACATAATCCGTTGCCAATGACG
>CAKKQG010000332.1 GCA_919901875.1 Anaerolineales bacterium | reverse complement strand
GTGAAAGACAAACGTCGGCGGGTCGGTGCCCACTTGAGCGGCGTAGAAAATTTTGAGTCGTTTGCCGCCGCGCGAAGTCGGGGCATGTTTCAACATTGCGTCGCGCACAATGCGATTCAGTTCTGCGGTTGGCACGCGCACGAGCCGTTCTTCCTGCACGCGCAACGCCATCGGCATCACCTGCTCGACACGCTGCCCGGTTTTTGCCGAGATGAACAACAACGGGACGTAATCCACAAAATGCAATTGGGTGCGAACCTTCTCGGTGAAGTCATTCATCGAATAAGAATCTTTTTCAACGGCATCCCACTTGTTGACGATCACAACGACACTGCGTTTCTTTTCTAACACCATACCGGCGATGTGCGCGTCTTGAAGTGTGATTCCTTCGATGGCGTCAATCAACACCAACGCCACGTCGGCGCGATCCAACGCTTTGTAAGTTCGCAGCACGCTGTATTTTTCTACGCCGACTTCGATCTTGCCGCGCCGCCGGATGCCTGCCGTATCAATCAACGTGATCGGCATCCCTTCGTAAATTAATTTTGTGTCAATCGCGTCGCGCGTTGTTCCCGGTATCGGCGAGACGATGACTCGTTCTTCACCTAACAACCGGTTGAGCAGCGAACTTTTTCCAACATTTGGTTTGCCGACGATGGCGATTTTCACCGACTCGTCCTCTTCAACTTCCTCTTTCGGCAACGCCGCCACCACCGCGTCCAGCAGATCACCTGTGCCTACACCGTGCATCGCCGATATTCCGTAGAGCTCGCCGATGCCGAGTTCGTAAAAAGGATAGATGTCGCTGAGGCGCTCTACCGTGTCGTTCTTATTCACGGCGATAAAGATCGGTGGATAGGGGACGCCGTCTCTTTGCTTTTGGCGTCTACGCAAAATCTCCGCCGCCTGCTCGTCGGCAACTGTCATGCCGGTGGTGACATCCACCACGAAGATCACCGCATTCGCTTCTTCAATGGCGAGTTCAGCTTGTTCACGAATTTGCGGAATGAAATCAGCCGAATCAATCGAGAGTGGTTTGGCTTTGGGATCGCGCCCCAACACTTCGATGCCGCCCGTGTCCACGACATCAAAGGTGACTCCGTTCCACAAGGCTTCGGCGATCTGGCGATCACGAGTCGTGCCGGGGCGATCATCTACCACGGCGAGTCGTTCACCGATGAGTCGGTTAAATAATGTGGACTTGCCAACGTTGGGTCTGCCCACGAGAGCGACAAGAGGTTTGGTCATGGTTTAAGGGTTGGGGTGAGAGTCGGCGTCACTTCAAGAGTGGGCGTCAGAGTCGGGAACGGGATATAAGTTGGAATCGGCACGCGCGTTGTAGTACTCGAATGGCAGGAGTCGGCGTCACCGGGCGCAGTGATGATCACTTCAATGGTGCCGGGTAAGATCGTTTGAGCGATCACTTTTTGCGGCAGAGCGATCACTTCCGGTTTCACTTGATGAATACCAGGAGCGAGGTTGGATAGATTAAGCGTTACACGCACGTCGCCGGGGTTGAGGGTGTCGAGGGTTGGAAGTGGTCCAGAGAGAATCACATCCACAGTCGAGGGCGAAGCGAAGGCGTTGAAGAGCGAAGTCAGTCCGCGAATCTCCAGATCGCGTTGAATGGTGAGGCTGCTTTCAATGGCGGCGATGCTTACTTGCA
>CAKKQG010000331.1 GCA_919901875.1 Anaerolineales bacterium | reverse complement strand
GTGGGTTAAAATGTTGAGGTAAGGATCGTTGTAGGGGCAACCCTTGCGGTTGCCCGCAATCGGGCAGGAGCGAGCCCTTGCGGTTGCCCGCAATCGGGCAGGGGCGAGCCCTGCCCTTACGTGGATATCGTTATGAGTGTCATTCAAAAAAAAATTTGTCTATTAGGTGACTTCGCCGTTGGCAAGACCAGCCTCGTGCGCCGCTTTGTCGAAGATCGTTTCGACGATAAATATCTCAGCACCATCGGCGTAAAAATTTCGCGCAAGACAATGACGCGCGGCTATGGCACATTGAATTTATTGGTGTGGGATCTGGCTGGCGGCGACAATTTCGATTCCGGCTCTAGCTATTTGCGCGGCACATCCGGCGCGGTGATCGTGTGCGATCTCACGCGGCACGAAACGTTATCGGCATATGAGCGTTATGCCAAACAGGTGCGGGCAGTCAACCCCGATTCGCCGTTGGTGTTTGTCGGCAACAAAATTGATCTGGCGGATCAACGAGCGATCTCCGATGCTGAACTTCAAGCGGTGTGCGCCGCGCTCAACGGATCGTTTTTGTTGGCAAGCGCCAAAACCGGCGAACAAGTTGAAGAGACGTTTTTGGCGTTAGCCGAACAGCTTGAACTTCATTTATGACCCTTCAACCTTTAGACACCAGCCTCATTATGTTAGCGGCGCGCGCTGCCAAAGCGCTGATTCATGAACATCGCATCGCCTACGCCCAACTCGCGCCCGATCTCACCATCGTTCACGCTTCGTCTAACTTGCGAGATGTGATCCATGATCCGACTCCGCAAGTCGAGGGCAGCGCGTTAACCGATCTGTTCTGGGAATTCGTGTCCGCCGAAGAGTCGCTCTACGCCATCATGCGCGGCGAGGCGAATGATTACCGTTTGGAGCGCGTCAATCGTGAGGCGGCAGATGGATCCATCGCCTACTTTACATTTCACGTTGTTCCTTTAGACGAATTGAACCCCTCGCTCGGTTTAATGTTGATCGTCGAAGACGTGAGTCAGACCAGCCACTCCGAACAACGCATGATGCAGGATCGCAATGAACTGCGTTTGCTGCAATCTCAACTGGCGCGGGCAAACGAAGAACTGCAGCGCATCAATCGCTTCAAGTCATTTTTGTTGTCTATGGCGGCTCACGATCTTCGCGCGCCACTCACTTCCATTCTCGGTTTTGCCGGATTGCTGACCAACGACCCGCCAATGCTTAGCGAACCGGAACAAAAACAAGCCCTCGCCATGATCGAAGCGCAGGGGCACCGGCTGGAGCATTTGATCTCCGATCTGCTCGACCTGGATCAAACAGAGCGCGGCAAGTTGATTATCTCGTTTAAACTTTGCGAGATGACTGAATTGATCCGCGAAGTGATCAAGCCGTTGGACGTCACGCGCGAATTGCGCCAGATCACAATGAAACTCGATCTGCCAAAAATGCCTGTGCAACTCCAAGCCGATCGTGAACGTCTGCGGCAGATTTTGAATAACATGATCAGCAACGCCATTAAATACACGCCCGAAGGAGGACATATTGAAATCGCAGCCCGCGCCGAAAATGACGAAGCCGTGATTCAAATTGGCGATAACGGCAAAGGCATGACCGAAGAACAACTCTCTAATCTCTTTCAACTGTATTACCGCACCGACGACGCGCGGCAAAGTAAAGTGAAAGGCACCGGCTTGGGATTGTTTATCGTTAAAACTTTAGTGGATGCTCATCACGGGCGCATTGACGTTACCAGCAAACCCGGACAAGGCACGACGTTCACTGTGCGCTTGCCGTTGGAGCAAAATTCTTAATAGTTAGACCTCCGAGTTCTTTAAGAACTCGGAGGTCTGGCGAATAAAGGAGACCTCTCATGAACGACCATTTCAAACCAGCATTAGCAGAACTGATCGGCACATTCATCTTGGTGTTCATCGGCGCGGGATCGGGCGCGACAAACGCCGGCATTGTCGGTGTGGCGTTGGCGCACGGTATCGCCCTCATGGTGATCATCTATGCCTTCGGATCGATCTCCGGCGCGCACGTCAACCCGGCAGTGACCATCGGCTTGGCGCTCACCGGCAAAGTGAAGTGGGATCGAGCGGTGGTGTATCTCATCGCGCAATTGATCGGCGCGGCGTTGGCAGGCTATAGTTTACGATTCATTTTGGGAACAACCGGCAACTTGGGCGCGACTCAACTCGCGGCGAATGTTTCACCTATCGCCGGTGTTGCCGTCGAAGCTATCCTCACCTTCTTCCTGGTCACGGCCGTGTTCGCTTCGGGGGTCGCTAACAAAAACGGAAATATGGCGGGCGTGGCAATTGGCTTAGTATTGACGATGGATATTTTGATGGGCGGCACGCTGACCGGCGCCAGCATGAATCCGGCGCGCACCTTTGGTCCGGCGATTGCGTTAATGGATTTCAATAATTTCTGGGTCTATCTCGTGGGCCCGATTCTTGGCGGCGCGCTGGCGGCAGTGCTGTATGACCGCGTTTTTATGAAAAACTAAATGAAGGGGATGAACGGGGTGAAGGGATGACGATCATCCCCTTCACCCGTTCACTTCTTCACTCTTCCTCAACCTCGCCCCCACCGCCCACAACGCGGCAAGCCCACCGAGCGACATTCCGATCAACAGCAGCAGGCTGAATCCGATCAGCAGGATGAAGACTGCCGAGGTGCCGACGTTTTGTAACGCGCGCAGGTTGTCGCCGAATCGCAAACTGATCAGCACGATTGTCACCACGGCTCCGTTCCATAATCCGTGGATGAAGATCGCCCCCGCTAAAGATTGAATCAATTTCCACGGCGAGCGTGATGCCGCCCACTGACCCCAACCCCAGCCGACCATGCCCGCCGTGAGTCCGTGCATCACCATGGTGCCGAAGCGCGCCAGAATCGTGATGAGCCACACATCGCCAATCGCCGTTAAGTTGCTCAAGGTCTCCACGGCGGCAAAACCGAGTCCGCCCAACATGCCGCCGATGAACGCTTCCATCGGAGTCGGTCTACGCTTGAGCATCAAGATCACGCCGAGCGGTTTCAGCAATTCTTCTACGGCGGGCAAGATAAATGACAGCATAAGGAAACCTAACGCCATCACCCAAGGCTTTGCCGCCCACGCGCTGAACAAAGCGAGGTTGCGCGTGCGTTGATAGAGTTGAAAGAGTCGCTGCAGTTGTGAAAACTCTGCCGGTGAAAATGCGGAGAGCGTCACCGCCACGATAATCACCACGACGACGACGATCACGATCTCGGCGATGAATGCCATCGTCACCGACAGCCACGCGCCGCTTGCCAAATGCCCCCACACGCGCAGGTTGCTGAACTTCCCCCAATTTCCAACAGTGATCGAGAGCAAAATAAGCGCGGCAAGCATGATCGCCACATACTGCAACAGGCCGACAATGCCGGCAAACAATTTAAAAAATAAAATAACTTGCCCGGCGATCAACACTAAGGCGATGACGATGCCGCTCACCACCACCCAAAACGGATCGGTCTTCCACATCGCAACGCCGGGAGAGCGCATTCGTTGAAAGGCATACCACGCCAGCGGCGCGCCCATGAGTCCCACTCCGCTGATCGAGATGATCGAGACCACAGCAGTCGAAGCGGAGTTGATGGAACGCAGTGCGGCAGGTTGCAGAAAGGCAAAGGGAATCAGAGCCAGAACAAAACAACTCATGGCGACTCCGGCGATGCCGCCAACCAAGGCCAGGATCACCCACGCCGATTTTGGATTCGGCTTCTCTAACGGTGACGGTGCCACCGTTGGGGCGGCTTCAATTGTGTGGGCGGCGATCTCACTCGCGGAATCATTTTGATCGTTGGGTGGAGGGGTGAGCCAGTTGGGGTCGGTGGACATGATGAGGGGAGTATAGCATTATGATTGCCTTAATTTTCGTTTGGCGAATAACCAGCGTCCCTCGTATAATTCAAATCACTATGCTTACCCAAATTGCTTCGACGATCTCTAAAGATAAGGTGGCTGAATTCTGCAAACGCAACCACATCGTCAAATTCTCCATTTTCGGTTCAGTGCTACGCGATGATTTTCGCGCTGATAGCGACGTAGATGTGTTGGTTGAATTTGAAAAAGGGCGGGTGCCGGGTTTAGCATTTTTCGGAATGCAAGATGATCTCTCGAAACTCATCGGTAGAAAAGTTGATCTGCATACGCCGCGAAGCATCAGCAAATATTATCGCGATCAGGTTTTCAAGGAAGCGCAGACAGTTTATGCCTAAAAGCAACATCGTGCGGCTTCAGCACATGTTCGACTCGGCGCGAAAAGCAATAGACTTTTGTAAAGGACATACGCGCGAAGATTTGGACAGTGAAGATTTGCTCGGTCTCGCCGTTGTACGCCTTATTGAAGTGGTAGGCGAAGCAGCCAGCCAAGTCACCCCAGATTTTCAAGACCGCCATTCTCAACTCCCATGGAGTAACATCATCGGCGCACGCCATCGCCTTATTCATGGCTATGATGAAGTTGATATGGACATTGTGTGAGTATTATCCAAGAAGACTTGCCAAAAATTGCCCAACAACTTGAAGAGATAATCAAAAAAGAATCTGAGAAAGAATAACAAAAGAAACCCGCCTTCCATATCAAAGCGGGTTTCTCTTTTGAAGTTTGAAGTTTGTTTTTTTGTTTTTCTACTCGTATCTCAACGCCTTGACGATCTCCATGTTCGCTGCTTGGCGTGAAGGCAAGAGCGCGGCGAGCACACCAAAGATCAATCCTGTCGCTATTGCAGCTAGCACGCCCGCCAGTGGGAACGTGTACGCCATCTTCATATAGCCGCCCGCATTTAATCCCTCAACGAAAACGTAGCTGAGATATAACCCAGCCAGTATTCCAAGCGCTGTGCCCAGCGCCGAAAGTAATAGCGCTTCGGCCACAATTGTCTTCCACACTTGACTGCGTGTTGTGCCAATCGCGCGCAACATGCCAATTTCGCGCGTGCGTTCGATCACGCCAATCGCCAGCGTGTTAAGGATGGCGATCAAGGAGGGGAAGGCTAACACAGCAAGCAACACATAGAACCCCGAGATGATCGAGTTATATTGCACCATAAATTCAGATATATAGGCGCGCCCAGAAACCAGACGGAATTGCGGATAGTTGGCGACGATTTCATTGAGCCATTGCTCGGCGATAGCAGGGTCTGCGCCTTTCGTCAGATTGATTTGGTAGAGAATGTCCTCGCTCTTGTTGAAATCCAATTTCATATTGACTTGCGAGATGTAGGCGGTGTTGATCTTGACACTCAACACATCACTGCCAATCGCCACGATGCGATAATTCTGCTGTCCGGTGGGCGTCGCCAGTGGAAGCGTATCGCCGACCTTGAGACCCAGAGGTGTGGCGAGAATCCCATTGACGATGACATTGCGTTCATCGGCGGCAAGCGCGTTGAACGCATCTTGGGCGTTTCCGCTTATAAAATCCAATCCTGACATCTTCGAGTAATCGGCCGGATTGATTCCCAGAACGGAAGTCGCTGTATCGCCTGTGCCAGTTTTTAGCGAAACGGATTGAATCGACGATTGAGCGTATCGCAATGAATTGACCCCACTCACTCCAGGGATCGCACTCAATTTAGCCTTGAGCGTCTCGCTTGCGCCGACATCGCCTTTCCAGATGGCAACCGATGGCGGAAGCAGTAAATAATCACTGCCCATCGATCTGTTAAACATATCCTCTGCCAGACCGACGATGCTGAAAATCATTCCCCCCGCGCCGACGACAATGGCTAAACCGATCATTGTTGCGCTGGCTGTGACTGCCGCGCGCGAAGGTTGCCGCGTGAGATTGCCTTGCGCCAGTTCGCCTGTGCCTTCACGCGCAAAAATGATCACGAGTAACATGCCGAACAAATTCGCAACCGGCTTGACCAGAGCCGGTGCGACGAGCACCAAGCCGACGAGAATAAAAATACCGCCGAGCGCGATGAGCGAAAAATTACCACTGATCAATCCCACGAGGGCGATAACGAGCAGCACCGCGCCGACGATGGTGCCGATGCGGTTGATGCGTTGCGTAACTTCGCCAAGCGATGGACGCAAAGCCTCCATCGGCGTGACGCGACTTGCGTTCACAGCGGGTAATAAGCCAGAGAATAGTGTGACACCCACACCCAGAACAATCGAAACAACAAACAGCGATGGCTCCACCACCGCCGTCATTTCGATATTCAAGAATTGTTTTATGTATGTATTCATTCCAGCCGTGGCGCCGACTCCCAGTAAATAACCCAGCCCTATGCCAATCGCCGTGCCGATAATGCCTTGCACCAGTCCTTCGGTAAGCACCAGACCGATGATGGTTAGGCGATTCGCGCCGATGGCGCGCAACATGCCAATGTCGTGACGGCGCTCGGCGACAATCGTGCGGAACGTGTTAAAGATGATGAACCCGCCCATCGCCAGCGCGAGAACACCGAGCATGTTAAATAGCACAGCCGAATTCTGCATCGTGGTGGCAAATTCCGAACCGCTCGTCAGTCCGCCAAGCGTGTAGGTGTTCCCCAGCCGCGCTTTGATGTTATTGACGATAGATTCGCTTTCCACCTTGTCCTTGGTCGTGAGGTTCGCTTCGATGACATTGATGCGTCCCGCCGCATCGAGAAGTTTTTGAGATTGGGTGAGCGTGACGAGCACCTGTTCATTGCCGACGAGTGCGCGTCCCGGCATCAGACCAACGATCTGCAATTTGACAACACCTTGAGTCGTGGGCAGCTTTATCGCGTCATTTAATTTCACGCCGATTAAATCGGCAAGTTTTTCAGAAATCACGGCGACATTGCCATCGCCTTGTTTCAAAAAACGACCCTGCGTGATTCGATAATCGCGCAGGTTGGGCGCAACCGTCGGGTCAATGCCGATGAGCGACAGCGCCGTGATTGTTGAGTTCTTGCTGTAAAAATCAGGCGGCAGATTGATGGTGCGCTCAAGCGATCCGCTGATGACGGCAATTCCGTTGATCGTTTTGATTTGATTCAACACGGTTGCGGAAAAATTCTCGCCTGTCTTGTGTGTAATCATCACATCGGTTTGGCCCGATGCCGCAAGAAGACTCTTGTTAAAAGTGTCGGTGAAGGTGGGCAAGAGAATGCCCATGCCAAAAATCACCATCACGCCGATGACGATGGCGAGCGTGGTGAGAAAGGTTCGTAGTTTGCGCCCCCATAAATAACGAGCGGCAAGTATCAGTTGGAGATTCATTGTAAAAACCTTTCAAAGGATAAAGGCAAACGAACAAAAATTTCCGCCGTCATCCTTCACTTTTAGCATTGTGCCTGTCTTCGACAATTTTTCCATCCCGCATCGAGACAATTCGTTCGGCGTGGGCGGCAATGCGCGGATCGTGTGTCACCATCAACACGGCACGCCCCCATTGTTGAGAAACTTGTTTCAACAGACTGACGATCTCATCCGACGATTTTGTGTCGAGGTTGCCTGTGGGTTCATCGGCAAGAATAAGAATCGGGTCCGTGATCAATGCCCGGGCAATCGCCACACGCTGTTGCTGCCCCGCCGAAAGCTCATCGGGGCGGCTCCCCAATCGTTCACCCAATCCAACTTTGATCAACCATTCGGTTGCCTTCTGTTTAGCGTTTGACAAACTCACATCGTCGAGCAAGAGCGGCAGTGCGACATTCTCGAGTGAGGAGAGAATCGGGATGAGATTGAAGAACTGAAATACAAAACCGATTTTGCGTCGACGCACTTTCGTTAAGGCATCGTCGGTCATTTTGGCAAGGGGCTGATCCTCAATGCTGGCATTGCCATCGGTCGGGCGATCCAATCCGCCAAGCAAATGCAAGAGCGTAGATTTCCCACAGCCACTCGGTCCCATCACAGCGACGAATTCACCGGCGTTGATATTGATGTTCACATGATCCAGCGCGGTGATAGCCGCCTCGCCAGCGCCGTATACTTTGGTTAGATTTTCTGCTTGAATGAGTGACATGGAAATTCTTCTTTCCATCGCGGGCAGACCGACGCGGTTTTATCCACTCCGCTTCGCTACGGGACGCTTCGCGAAACCGCGTCGGTCTTAACGCAATGTAGTCGTGTTACTTTTCAAACGTAACCTGAGCCGTCATGCCCCACATCATCTTGGGATCGAGATCGGCGACGGCGATGGTAACGGTGTAGGTGATGTCGCCCCGTTTCTCTTCAAAGAAAGTGGCAATGGAATCTACCGTGCCACTTAATTTCTTGTCGGGCATGGCGTCGAGTTTGATCGTCGCCTTCTGCTTCTCTTTTACTTTCACGACTTCGATCTCGGTTAAGTTGTTTGTCTTCACGACCCAATTGGCAAAATCTGCCATGACGACGACGGCTTGTCCGGGTGAAACTTGTTCACCGACTTTCAACTTGATCTCTGACACAGTGCCGTTGAACGGCGCTTTGAGTTCGGCGTTGGCCAGCGCGGTCTTTGCCGCCTCGAGTGAGGCATTGGCAGTTTTGACTCGCGCTTCGGCGGTGGCGAGTTTGTCGGGGTCAACGCCGCTCTTCACCTTGTCGTAATTGCGCTGCGCTTCGGCGACCTTCGCTTTCGCTTTTGCCAGTTCTGCTTCGTAGATGGCGATCTTCAAGGTATCGGGATTCGCGGCGTCTTTGAGATTCTGGTTCGCGTCGTCCAACACTTTTTGCAGATCGCGTTGAGTGACCGAGGTGTTGCGCTGTGCCTGCTCTAATTGAATCTCGGCGACCTTCACTTTGTTGACGGCGTCGTTGTAAGCGTCTTTGGCGTCGGTCAGCTTCATGCCGCGCCCGCCGATCCATGATACGTATTTCTCGTCGCACGTTTTATTTTGACAGGCTTCAATTTCGTTGAGCGTGGTTTGCGTGACTTTCTCCTTCAAATCTTTCAAAGCATCACGCGCCGCTTTGAGGGCGGATGAGAGACCGGCGATATCGTTGATCTGCTGGTTCTCTTGCGCCTTGCTCAAATTATCTTGCGCTTTGGCCACCTGACGCTCGTAATAATCACTGTCGGGGTTCTTGAAGTTGCGTAAATCTTTCTCGGCTTTGTCGAGCGCGTCTTTGGCTTTGGAAAGATCAAGCAACGCTTGCGCTGTCGCCACGTTGGCGGTGTCTTTCAAATCCCTCACTGCTTGGTCGGCGTTGATCCGTTCTTGATCGGCGCGTGAGACTTCGGCTTGCAGCGCTTCACGATTCTTGAGACGGAGGATCACATCGTCCTTCTTCACTTGCGCGCCTTCGTTGACCAATACTTCGGCGATCTGTCCGCCGACGGCGAAAGAGATCGCCGCGTATTGTTTGGGCTGCAATCGCCCTTCGGCGATCACCACGCCGCTATCGGTGACAGCAGGCGCTTTGGTGGGGGTGGGCGTGGCGGCTCCACTCCCGCAGGCGGCGACGACCACGCTGAACAAAATTACAAGTACGAAAACGGCTTTTTTGTTGAACATTGTTTGGCTTCCTTCCCATTCTGGTTTCTAAATAGTGAGAAAAGAATACTACCAGTTAATAGTTTTGCCAACAATGCCGTTTTGGGTTCAGAAAG
>CAKKQG010000330.1 GCA_919901875.1 Anaerolineales bacterium | reverse complement strand
GGAGAACACTATATGTCTACATTTGATGTATCTCTGGCTCGATCTTTTATAGTTACTATTGAAGCCGAGTCTCGCGAACAAGCCGCGCGATTAGTCGAACTTTATGTCGGTTACATGGACGAATCGAATACAGCAGATCGAAAACAATTTCAATTTCAAATTCAAGAAATTGAAATGACTCAAAATGATTCTATTGAAGTTCGTAGCATTGATGAGCAATAGATAAGGTGGCAACTTAGATCATGGCTAAAAAAGGACGAGTCTTTTCCGGCGCGCGCCCGACCGGGCGGCAACATCTGGGAAATTATCTGGGCGCGATTAAAAATTATGTGGCGCTGCAAGATGATTATGAGTGCGTGTATTGCATCGTTGATCTTCACGCGCTCACGACAATGGAAGAGTTTGAAGATTTAAAAACGAACACGGCAGAGATGGCGCTCGATTGGTTGGCGGCAGGCATCCGCCCCGCCGAGTCGATCATGTTTGTGCAGAGTCATGTGCCGCAAGTGACTGAACTGCATACGATCCTCTCCATGTTCACGCCACTTGGAAAATTGACCGACTTGCCAACGTTCAAAGAGAAAGTCGCTCAACAACCGCACAACATTAATTATGGACTCGTCGGCTACCCGGTGTTGATGAGCGCGGATATTGTTCTGTATAAAACCAACGTCGTGCCGGTTGGAGTCGATCAAGCATCGCACATCGAATTCACGCGCGAGATCGTGCGGACGTTTAACTTCCGCACCAAGAAGCAAGTGTTGATCGAACCGCAGATGAAGAACACTGAATATCCAAAAGTGTTGGGGACGGATGGCACGCAGAAGATGGGGAAGAGTTTAAATAATCACATTGAGATGGCGGCAACACCGGGAGAGACCGAAGCCAAAGTGAAAACGATGGTGACCGACCCGCAGCGCCAACGCCGCACCGACCCGGGGCGACCCGAAGTGTGCAACGTCTTCACTCTTCACAAAACTTTTTCGCCGAATGAATTGCCAATGATTGATTCACAATGTCGCACGGCGGGCATCGGTTGTGTGGATTGCAAAATGATCTTGGCGAAGAACATCAACACGCATTTTGAACCGTTCCGCGCCAAGCGCGACGAGTTGGCAAAAAATCCCAAGCACGTCTGGGAGGTGCTGGACGACGGCGCGAAACGCGCGCGGAAGATCGCCGAGGTGACGTTGAAGGAAGTGAAAGAGGCGGTGGG
>CAKKQG010000329.1:6281-7814 GCA_919901875.1 Anaerolineales bacterium | reverse complement strand
TTTGAAATTTGAAATTTGGAATTTGGGATTTTGGAAGTTTGAAATTTGGATTTTTGTATTTTGTGTTTTGTTTCATTCTTTTCATGCTATACTTTCTTTGAGATGCTACGACAAATTGCTATTGCCAACCAAAAAGGCGGCGTAGGTAAAACCACTACTACTTTAAACTTAGGGGCGGCGTTGGCAGAGCGCGGCGCGCAAGTGTTGATGATCGATCTCGACCCGCAATCGGCGCTCACTGCCAGTTGTGGTCTCGACCCGCACAGCATTACGCGCACCACATTTACACTGCTCACCCGCGATGCCTCACTCGCTTCGTGTTTGCGGAATCTCTCGCCCAACCTTCATCTATTGCCGGGTAGCGTGGACTTGGCGACGGCAGAAGTGACACTCGCCAACAAAGCTAACGCCCCTTTCCGTTTGCGTGACGCATTAGCCAGTAATCAAGTGCCGTTGGATTTTGTTTTAATTGACACGCCGCCGAGTTTAGGTTTGCTCACGGTGAACGCTCTCGTCGCGGCGAATGAATTATTGATCCCGGTTCAATGCCAGTTTCTTTCGATGCGAACTGTGCGCGCCTTGCTCGAAACGGTGTGGCTCATTCACAAAAAGATGAATCCCGATCTGGATCTGCTGGGCGTGTTAGCCACCATGTATCGCGCCGACTCGTTGCACTCCAAAGAAGTCGTGGCTGAATTGCGAAGCGTGTTTGAAGATAAAGTGTTTGAGATGGTCATACCGGATGAAAATGCGATCGCCGAATCGCCTGCCAGCAGTCAATCGGTGATCGCTTATCAGCCCGATGGCGCCGGGGCGCGCGCCTATCGGCAACTCGCGGAGGTAATACACCATGCCCAATGACGCAAGCCTGACCGGCAAAGGACGCGACATCCTTCTGCCGAAACATGGCAACCCATTTAAGAAAACCGATTCAATTGAATCATCGTCGGCGATCACAACCGCCGATGAACCTTTAGAAGTTTCACCGGCAGATCTCGCCGCGCGATTTCCAAGCGCGCATGATGATCGCAATATCCTGCCGACATCGTCGAATGCGGCGCGCGATCTTGCTCCGGGCGATGTGGCGACTCTATTTGCGAACTCAGGTGTTGCCGCCTCTTCCAGCGCAACAATTAAATCAACGGCAGCCGCACCCACGGCGGCGTCAGCGGAATCTGAACCGATTCATCGCTCGCAAAGCATGGGCGCAACTGACGATCCAAATACAAAAGTGTTCGACAGTTCATGGCTTCAAGCGCCGCCCATGATCACCGCAACCGGAGCCGAAGAAGCGATGCCGGCGCACGATGCCGAAGATGAAATTCCGTTGGTCGGCATTCTCACACCGCAGAAACCTGCCGCTCCGCCTCAAGCGGCAGCCGCACCCGTCTCGGCAACACCGTCATCACAATCGATCCGCAGACCAACTACCATCATGCCCTTCACTCCTTCTATGACACCTTCTACTTCTCAACCCAAACCTGTTGAATCGAAACCAACCACATCACCCGCGCCGTCACTTGCCGAGCGATT